>NZ_CAUVXG010000003.1:103735-112481 GCF_963555885.1 Protofrankia sp. Cr2 | reverse complement strand
GACCGGCAGGTCGAAGCGATAGGCGTCGATCTCCCATGCCAGCGACACGTCCGCAGGGTCACGGGTCCGCCGCGACGGCACGATACCCAGGGCGTCGAGTCCGAAGGCGACCCGCCCGCTCTTACCGATACCGATCTCGACCTCAGCCACTGTGTCCTCTCACCGGGAACCTCTCACCGGGAGCCTGCCACCGAAGGTGGGGCCACCGGAAGCCGGGTGGCCCCACACGCTGGTCACCGTGCGTTGTAGTTCGGCGCCTCGACAGTCATCTGAATGTCGTGCGGGTGACTCTCCTTGAGCCCGGCCGAGGTGATACGCACCAGCCGGGCATCCCGCTGAAGGGCGCCGATCGTGGCTGCACCGGTGTACCCCATAGCCGCGCGTAGCCCTCCGACCAGCTGATGGGCAACCGCAGCCAACGGCCCCCGGTAGGGGACCTGTCCCTCGACACCCTGCGGAACAAGCTTGTCATCGGAGAGAACGTCGTCCTGGAAGTAGCGGTCCTTCGAGTAGGACCGGGCCGGGCCCCGACTGCGCATCGCACCCAACGACCCCATCCCGCGGTATGCCTTGAACTGCTTACCGTTGATGAAGATCAGCTCACCCGGGCTCTCATCAACCCCGGCCAGGAGGCTACCAAGCATCACCGTGTCCGCGCCGACGGCGATCGCCTTGGCGATGTCGCCGGAGTACTGCATCCCGCCGTCACCGATCACCGGGACGGCGGCCTCCCGCACGGCCTGCGCGCACTCATAGATCGCGGTGACCTGCGGGACCCCGACCCCGGCCACCACCCGGGTCGTGCAGATCGAGCCCGGCCCCACCCCCACCTTGATGGCGTCGGCACCGGCGTCCACCAACGCACGTGCACCTTCCGCGGTCGCGACATTTCCCGCGACCACATCGAGTGGGCTGCCGTCCAATCTGGCCGGCAGATCGGACTTGATGCGCCGCACCATGTCCAGCACGGCCCGGGAGTGGCCGTGCGCGGTGTCCACCACCAGGAAGTCGACCGCGGCCGCGACAAGCTCCTGCGCGCGCTTGTACGCGTCCTCCCCCACCCCGATGGCGGCACCGACGACGAGGCGTCCATCCGAGTCCTTGGTGGCCTGCGGATACTGCTCACGCTTGGTGAAATCCTTGACCGTGATCAGCCCGCGCAGGCGGCCCATGTCGTCCACCAGGGGAAGCTTCTCGATCTTGTGCCGGCGCAACAGCACCAGCGCGTCGTCCACCGACGCCCCGACTGGTGCCGTGACGAGCGGCATCGGGGTCATGACGTCACGCACCAGCCGGGAATAGTCCCGCTCAAAACGAATATCACGATTCGTGACGATGCCCACCAGGTGACCATCCGATTCGGTCACCGGAACCCCGGAAATGCGGTAGCGGGCCATGAGCTCGTTGGCATCCTCGATGGTGGCATCCGGGCCGCAGGTGATGGGGGTTGTGATCATCCCTGACTCGGAACGCTTGACCATGTCGACCTGCTGCGCCTGGTCGTCGATGGAAAGATTGCGATGCAGGACGCCTACGCCTCCCTGCCGCGCCATCGCGATCGCCATCCGCGCCTCGGTGACGGTATCCATCGCCGAGGACAACAACGGAACGGCCAACCGGATGTGCCGGGACAACCGGCTGGACGTGTCGGCATCCGCCGGCATGATGTCCGATTCCGCCGGGAGTAGCAGCACGTCGTCGAAGGTCAGCCCCAGCATGGCCAGCTTCGCCGGCAGCATCGGCCCCGGCTCTGACCCGGCCGGCTGGACAATGGGACTGTTCATGGCACCTTCCGTTCACGCCTCGTCACCCGCCGCGCCGATCAAACCCGCGTCCCCGCGCGCTGCACGCTCGTCCCACGATCCCATTGAACGGAGAGGAACGCGGTCCCGGCTCCAACTCCAGCCATGGGCGCAGGGACGCGCGGTCGGGCACCGGCACGGGCTCCAAACTCACATCCTAGGACCCATCACAGCCTCCGGGCGCGCGACAAAAAACCATGATCGCACACCCTTTAGCCGGCAGGACCCATCACAGCCTCCAGGCGCGCGACAAAAAACCATGATCAACTGAACGGTGAGATCCACCGAAACAACCGATCCAGTACTGAATATGTCGCGCTGCGCAATAATCGAGCACCACCGACTACGAGACGGGCGCAAAACGGTGGTCCGGACAGGTCGAAACGTGCAATCCGCACATCGGCCGACGCCTGGAGTCGCCCATCGGTGCCACTAGGAGGCCGTGTCCGGCGTAGCGTGGTCGGCGTGAGCGACGAGCCTCTCGACCCCTTCGCGGGCGACCCCGAGGATCCGACAGCGGAGCTCGCGCACCTCGACCCGGTTGAGGACACCGAGCTGCTGGAGCCCCTATCGCCGCACGAGCGTGAGGAGATACTCGCCGAACTCGGAGACCTCGACGTCTTCCGGACCTTGCTGGAACCCCGCGGCTACCGCGGCCTGGTCGTTGACTGCGAAGGATGCGCGGAACCGCATTTCTTCGACTGGGATCTGCTGACGGGCAACCTTCGCCACCTTCTCGACGAAGGCCGCACCAGGGTCCATGAACCCGCATACGCCCCGGACCCGTCGTCCTATGTCAGTTGGGACTATGCACGCGGCTATGCCGACGGCGTCTACGAAACAAGCGAGGCGTCGGAAGCAGGCTGATCCGGCGAGCCGCGTCGCTCTAACGCTCGAGCGGAGCCCCGGTGAGCAGGTCGAGGGCTTCGTGCAGGGATTCCGCGTGACGGACTCGCGCCGGAAGGGTCGCCCGGTGCCACCCCGAGCCGCCGACGATGATCGATGTCGATGGCCGGGTCACCGGTAAGGCGTTCAATGCCTGCGCATCCGCGGACGTCCGACGCTGCGACCACAGGAAGACCGCGACCGGCCCGGTACGGGCGACCGCGGTCCGCAACGCGGCGACCGGCACCGCCGCACCGAGGATGCGAGCCGTGACACCCCGCTCAGCCAGACCTGCCGCCAGCGCGCTCAGCGCAAGGCTGTGCTGCTCGGCCGGGGTACACGCAAGCAGCACCGGTCGGGCGTAGGTGTCGACCGCACGATCCGCGGCACGGCGGAACACCGCCGCGACACAGTCACTGAGCAGATGTTCAACGTCCACGGCGTCGCCGCGCTGTTCCCAGCGCCTACCCACGGCGACCAGCACCGGGCAGACGAGCTCCTGCCATGCTGCGACGACGCCGTCCGTCTCGACGGCGTGGGCCATGATGCGGGTGACCGCCGACGAGTCGAGCGCCATGGCCGCGCGGGCAAGTCCCCGGGCCGCGATACCTGCATCCGCCAGCGACAAGACCCGGCCGCCCGAACCCCGTGAGCCGGCCGGGTCCGCAACCGCCGGCTCATCGGGACCGCCACGATCGCCCTCCACCGGATCCGCGACCCCGACGCGCTCCCCGGTGGTAGCCGGCGGGTCCGCGTCACCGCGGCCGGATCCGCCGGCGAAGGGTTCGGGCCCGGCAGCGTACGTATGATCACCACTGGCCGCTCGGACCGGGGCCAGCCAACGCGGTTCCGGTAGGTCATCGACCAGTGTGGTTCTGGCGATCCGGGCCGCTTCGGCGGGCGCGATCCCATCCTGTGTGAGTCGACACATGAACTCCAGACGGGCCAGGTCGTGTGGGCCGTACCTGCGGCGGGTACCGGACACATGGTCGGCCGGACCGAGCCCGTACCGACGGTTCCATGTTCGAAGGGTCGCGGGCGCGACGCCCAGCCGCCGGGCAACCGCCGCGACTGTGTACCGCGGGTTGCGCTCCGCCGGCTCCGGGGAGGGGGTCACAGCGCTCATGGTGGCTCTCGGCGACCGTACCCACAACTTGGCGACTAACCGGCTCCGACCGACCACGCGCCGAATGATTCTCTGTGTTGAACAACATATGGCGCGGCACTACGGTGTAGCTGCGGCGCCTGCCGCCCATGGTTGAGAGGGGGGCTCAGACCGATGACCGATGTCCGACGACTTCCAGGCCCCGGTGCCGAGAAGTGGGAATGGCAACTTCACGGTGCGTGCCGTGGAGAGAGCACGGAGCTCTTCTTCCACCCCGAAGGTGAGCGAGGCCCGGCCCGCGCGGCTCGCGAGGCCGCCGCAAAGGCCGTCTGTGCACGGTGTCCCGTGATCCAGGCCTGCGCTGAGCACGCCCTGCACGCCCGCGAGCCTTACGGGGTTTGGGGCGGGCTGAGCGAGTCCGAACGAGAAGGCATCCTGACCGGCCGAACGCGTCGCGGCGCGGCGCGACACAGCCCGTCGCGCCCCGGTCTGGCTCCGGCCTGCTAAGAGCGCCCGGCCGCAGGCGGTGCGATTGCGATCTCCGTCGCGCCGCCACCACGGGCGGGCGCTCCGTGGCGACATCCACGGACAAGTCCATCACACGGGTTGGGTCACCCGCGACGTGTGACCGCACCGCTCGAGGAGATCGACCTCGGCGGGATCGAAGAGATCGACAGGGAACCCGCAAAGGCCCGGCAGGACGTTGACCGTCCTGCCGGGCCGAGAGGGCCAACGGCGGCGCGATCATGATTTTTCGCGCCGCCGGCGGCCGGGATCCCCGGTGCACTGAGGGAATCCACCACGCGGTGCCACGGGTCGGTGCGACCGACATCCGCGGGAGTACGACTGTCAGGATCCCGGCGGGCCGGATCCCGACAACTCAGAAACCCGGGCCGTGCGAGTGGCCGTGGTTGTGACCATGGCCGGCGGCGGCCGCGGCCTTCGACGGCTTCTCCGCGACGAGGCTTTCGGTCGTGAGCAACAGTGCAGCGATGGACGCGGCGTTGGCGACCGCCGAGCGGGTCACCTTCACCGGGTCGACCACGCCGTCGGCGATCAGGTTGGTGTACTCGCCCCGGGCCACGTTGAAGCCACTGCCGACGGGCTGCTCCTTCACCTTCGCAACGATCACGGCGCCTTCCAGGCCGGCGTTGTTCGCGATCCAGGTCAACGGAGCGCTGAGCGCGTCACGAACGATCTGTACCCCGGCCAGTTCGTCGCCCGTGAGCCCGAGTCCCCCGTCGAGGGCCGCGCCGGCATGTACCAGTGCCGACCCACCGCCCGCCACGATGCCTTCCTCCACCGCAGCGCGGGTGGCGGACACGGCATCCTCCAGACGGTGCTTCTTCTCCTTGAGCTCGACCTCGGTGGGCGCACCGACTCTGACCACGGCGACGCCACCGGCGAGCTTGGCGACCCGCTCCTGCAGCTTCTCGCGGTCCCAGTCCGAGTCGCTGGCCTCGATCTCGCCCCGAAGCTGGCGTACTCGGTCGGCAATGGTCGTCTCGTCCCCGGCACCGTCGATGATGGTCGTGGTGTCCTTGTCGACCACGACTCGACGCGCCCGCCCGAGCTCAGCCAACCCGACCGAGTCAAGCTTGAGACCGACCTCGGCAGCGACGACCTGTCCCCCGGTGAGGACGGCGATATCCTGCAGCATCGCCTTGCGGCGGTCGCCGAAGCCCGGCGCCTTGACCGCCACGAGCTGGAAGGTCCTGCGGATCGCGTTGACGACGAGAGTCGACAGCGCCTCCCCCTCGACATCCTCGGCAATGATCAGAAGCGGCTTCCGCGCCTCCACGACCTTCTCCAGCAGCGGAAGGACGTCGCCCAGCGCACTGATCTTGCCCGGGTGCAGGAGCACGTACGCGTCTTCGAGGACGGTCTCCATGCGCTCGGAGTCCGTGACGAAGTACGGGGATATGTAACCCTTGTCGAACTGCATCCCCTCGGTGAGCTCGAGCTCCAGTCCGAGGGTCTGACTCTCCTCGACGGTGATCACACCGTCTTTGCCGATCCGGTCCATCGCCTCGGCGATGAGCTCGCCGACCTTCGCGTCCTGGGCGGAGATCGCCGCGACGTGCGCGATGACCTCCTTCGAGTCCACCTCCAGGGCCTGCTCCAGCAGGGCGTTGGAAACGGCCACGACCGCGGCCTCGATACCCGCCTTGAGAGCCACCGGCGGCGCCCCGGCCGCGACCTGTCGCAGACCGCTGCGCACCATGGCCTGGGCGAGCACGGTCGCGGTCGTGGTGCCGTCGCCGGCAACGTCGTTGGTCTTGGTGGCGACTTCCTTGGCGAGTTGGGCGCCGAGGTTCTCGTTGGGGTTGTCGAGCTCCACCTCGCGCGCGATCGTCACCCCGTCGTTGGTGATCGTCGGTGCGCCGTAGGACTTGTCGATGACGACGTTGCGGCCACGCGGGCCGATCGTCACCTTCACAGCGTCCGCGAGGGCGTTCACGCCATGCTCAAGCGCATGGCGAGCGTCCTCACTGAATGTCAGAATCTTGGGCATACGTGGTCCTCCCGAACCGGCTCAGGGCGTGTCTGCCCCTGGGCGTGCCGCCAGGAAATCGCTCGATGGACCCCGGGAGCAGGAACCCACGCGACCGCGGAGCATTCCGGTGGGGGTGATGCGAGCGAAGATTCGGAAAGCACGCCCTAACGGCGATCGGGCGTGCTCCACCGATCCGGACGAATGCCATCCAGAACGGCGAAACACGCCCTTGGATCCTGCCGGAGACAGGCCTACTTCTCGATGATCGCCAGCACGTCGCGGGCGGAGAGAACCAGGTACTCCTCACCGGCGTACTTCACCTCGGTGCCGCCGTACTTGCTGTACAGAACGACATCGCCGACCGTTACGTCGAGCGGGACCCGCTTGCCATCCTCGAACCGGCCGGGCCCGACCGCGAGGACGGTGCCCTCCTGCGGCTTCTCCTTGGCCGTATCCGGGATCACGATGCCTGACGCGGTGGTCTGCTCAGCGTCTGACGGCTGGACGACAATACGATCTTCGAGCGGCTTGATTGCAACCTTGGTGGCGGTCGTCACGATCGACCTCCCCCTTCCTGCGCTGGATGAGAGAGCGACCCTGGCGGCCTGCCGTCGCGGGGGAACAGGCGCCTGCTGTCGCTGGCACTCTCGTGTGCCGAGTGCCAACTTAGCACCCACCTCGCCCACGTCAACCAACACGGTCAGAACTGTCAAGCGAGTCCGCAGCCGTGGTCGCCGGTCAGCCCGCCGAACCCGGCCACGACCGGGAGTTGCCGGGCCCGCCGGGCCGGGCCCGACCCGGTCCGCCGGCGCGACGGGCACCGACCGGGACCCGGTCCGGCGGCGGCCGGAGGACAACGGGTCCGGACTACCCGGGCGGCCCACCATGGCCCGCATCTGCCGGCTACCGCCGTGTCAGAGCGCCCGGCAATAGGGGTGTGGATCAAGAAACGGGGCTGGGGCACGTAGATCGCGAGGCGGAGGAGGGAGGCACCCTGGTGTTGGGTGTCGACCGACGACAACGACGCGAGGTGCGTGCCCCAGCCCCGCGACGCCGCGCCCCCTATCGCCGGTCGCTCTTAGTGCGCCCGGCTGATGACGTCGGGGTGCTCGCGAAACCAGGAAACCGTGGTATCGAGACCGGTCCGCAGATCGACGACCGGTTCCCAGCCCAGGACCTCACGGGCCAGCGAAATGTCGGGCTGTCGGATCGTCGGGTCGTCCTCCGGCCGTGGAATGAACGAGATCTCCGATTCACTTTTGGCGACTTCGCGGACGAGTTCGGCAAGCTCGAGGATCGACAATTCGTAGGGGTTGCCGATGTTCATCGGACCGGGATGCCCGGAGAACATCATCCGTACTATGCCCTCGACCAGGTCGTCGACATAGATGATCGACCGGGTCTGACTGCCGTCGCCCGCCACCGTTATCGGTTCACCGCGCAGGGCCTGGGTCGCAAAGGCAGGGATCGCCCGACCATCGTTGGGACGCATCCGCGACCCGTGGGTATTGAAAATCCGGACGATTCCGGTGTCGACCGCGTGACTTCGCCGGTAGGCCATGGTCAGCGCCTCGCCGAACCGCTTGGCCTCGTCATACACGCCCCGCGGCCCTACCGGGTTGACATGGCCCCAGTAGTTCTCGGGCTGTGGATGGACCTGCGGGTCCCCATAGACCTCCGAGGTCGACGCCAGTATGAAACGCGCGCCTTTTTCCTTCGCCAGACCAAGGGCGTGCAGCGTACCGATCGAGCCGACCTTCAACGTGTGGATCGGTAGATGCAGATAGTCGATCGGGCTCGCCGGCGACGCGAAGTGCAACACGTAATCGACCGGACCAGGAACATGAACGTAATCCGTTACATTACAGCGGACCAGTCGGAATCCCTCGCGGTCCGCAAGATGAGCGACGTTCGCCGGGGTCCCCGTGACGAAGTTGTCCAGGCAGAGGACCTCATGGCCCTCAGCCAACAGCCGCTCACACAGGTGCGACCCCAGAAAACCGGCACCTCCAGTGACAACGCTTCTTTCCATCAGGCCCCCTCCTGGTCATTGGTATTCGGTCCGCGTGACGATACGCGCATGAAGTCCCACCCCCGTGCGGACCGCGCGAGAAGGCTCGGCGGGACACCATCGAGGACGGACGCGGCGGCGCCGGTCGATGGTTTACCGCCCACCGACGGTTCGCTCCCCTGCGGATGGAGGAGAACGACGACGACGTCTCCACTGTCGCCGACGCCACGGTAGATCTCCGCCGATGTGCCCATCAGAGCCTGATCCAACCAGGCCAGGAGGTCATCCAGGCATCCCTCGGCCGCATGCGCTTCCCACATGCGCGTCACCTCAACCACAACCCCATCTTCGACCATGCCGAACTAGGCCATGGTCGGCGACGTGCCGGTATGAACCAAAAAGCCGACAAAGCCAGCCCGGCCAAAGGGCGTGCGATCATGCTTCTA
>NZ_CAUVXG010000003.1:87874-103133 GCF_963555885.1 Protofrankia sp. Cr2 | reverse complement strand
AAAACGGAAGGATCGAGGTGGCGGAAATGTCCAGCGGGGACGGCGTGACCCCGGCCGCGACCTGAAGGGAACCCAGCGCGGCGACCATCGCGCCGTTGTCGGTGCACAGTCCGGGCCGTGGCACCCGCAGGGTGATACCCGCGGCCTCGCACCGCGCCGCCGCGAGCGCCCGCAGCCTGCTGTTCGCCGCCACGCCTCCGCCGATCACCAGGGTGTCCACCCCGTGAGCTCTGCAGGCTGCGACGGATTTAGTCGTCAACACATCCACAACGGCCTCCTGAAACGATGCGGCGACGTCGGCGACGGGCACCGGCTCACCCATCCGGTGACGTGTCTCCACCCACCGGGCCACCGCGGTCTTCAGTCCGCTGAAGGAGAAGTCGAAGGTGCCGTCACCCGCCTTCGCGCGCGGGAATGCAATCGTGGGGCTCCCGTCCCGGGCCGCCCGATCTATCGGCGGTCCACCCGGAAACGGCATCCCGAGCAGCCGGGCAACCTTGTCATACGCCTCGCCCGCGGCATCGTCGACCGTGGCCCCGAGCTGGATCACCGCGCCGGTGGCGAGGTCCGGTACCAGCAGCAGGGACGAATGCCCACCGGAGACCAACAACGCCATTGACGGACTGGGCAGCGCTCCATGCTCAAGGGTATCCACCGCGACATGCGCGGCCAGATGATGGACACCGTAGAGCGGGACGCCGAGCGCGAACGCGTACGCCTTGGCCGCGGCCACGCCGACCAGCAAGGCCCCGGCAAGGCCCGGACCAGCGGTGACCGCGATCGCGTCGACGTCGCAGTGGCGCAGCCCCGCTTGGGACAGTGCCCGCTCGACGGTCGGAACCATCGCCTCCAGGTGTGCCCGGGCTGCGATCTCCGGGATGACCCCGCCGTAGCGCGCGTGCTCGTCGACGGACGACGCGAGGGTGTCGGCGAGCAGAACGCCACCGCGGACCAAACCCACGCCGGTCTCGTCGCATGAGGTCTCAATACCCAGTACCAGCGGCGCGTCACCCCGCACCGGGGACGTGTGACCGGCGCGAGCCCCGCTCACCGGGACACCGTCGACTCCACCGCGTCCAGTAGCTCACCGTAGTCGTGGCTGTCGATGCGACGAGCAGACATCACGTAGGCGTCGGCTCCAGACGGCTGGTAATAGCCCTTGCGCACACCGAGATTGACAAACCCCAACCGCTGATAGAGAGCCTGGGCCGTGCTGTTGTCGGTGCGCACCTCCAGGTCGCAACGGTGAGCGCCGCGCATCCGGGCGTGGCGCAACAGGGCGACCAGTAACCGGGTACCCACCCCGTTGCCGCGGGCATCCGCGCTGACGCCGACGGTCTGCACATAGGACTCGTCGTCATGGACGGCAAGCCCCCCGTAACCGACTATCCGCCCGCCGCGCATGGCGGCCAGATAGTGGCGCGTCTCGCGATGGGCGAGTTCGGACCAGAACAGTTCGGCGGTCCAGGCATCCTCGGCGAAGATGTCCCGTTCCAGCTCGGCGACATGGTCAAGATGCCACCAGCGCAGGCGTACGAGAGTCACCTCGTCCGGCCGCCCGGGTGTCGGCCCATCGCCGGTCACCGGGTCTGTCCTGATCGTCATCTTGCTGATCATCCGGTCACCGCCTTCGGCGGGCGCGGTTGTGCCGCATCCGGCCGGCGCAGATACAACGGGACGAGCGGCGCGGGTGGTCGGTTGGCCAGGACCTCCGCGCCGGCCAGACGGGCGAGGGTGACCGGGGACGGATAGCCCTGCTCGGCCCGCTCGGTGATGTCGGCCCCCTCGGTGAAGTCGGCGAAGACGTCGGGATACAGGTGCAGGCCCGGACCGACCGCTCGGTGGACCGACATCCGCCGCAGTTCGTCGACGACCAGCTGTGGCCGGCCCACGGACGGCCCGACCATCCGCTCACCGTTGTCGTATACCGCCCAGTACACCTCCCGGCGGCGTGCGTCGGTCGCCACGGCCACCCTGCCCGAGGTGTCAGCACCGACACCGTCCAGCGAACACACGCCATAAGCAGGCAAGCCGAGGGCATCGGCGAAGGCCTCGGCTGTCATCACGCCGACCCGCAGGCTGGTGAACGGCCCTGGGCCGATGCCGACCACCACGGCATCGAGGTCGCCCGGACGTGCCGACGCTTCGTCAAGGACCTCTCGGATCAACGGCACCAGCACTTCCGCGTGCTTTCGCGGATCGATGACCCGCCGCTGCGCCCGTCCCGTCATGCCGTGAACCGCCATGCCGTGAACCACCGTGGGTCCAGCCGGCCTGACTCCAGCCGGCGTACCCACAGTCGCCGATCCGGCGGCGGGCTGACCCCAGTGGACGTCCACAAGAGCGACCGAACAGGCAGGTGTCGCCGTGTCAACCGCAAGAAGCAGCACGTTTGACAGCCTAGGGCCTGGCCGGCCTGAGGTTTTGATCAGATCGGATGATCGGATGGTCCGGGCCGGCGGAACCCCGGCGGCGACCGGACCGCACCCCCGTCGTCCGCCCACAACGACCGCAGGCGGGTTGACCATTCGCGATCACTACCGATCATCCGGATGACACGGACGCCGCTGTCATCACAGTCGTCGACATCACCGGAGCCGAGTAGCGGCGCAGCCTCGAACGGCCGCTCGATCTCGACTCGCAGATACGCGTTGGCCAGACCCTCCACCAGCCCCGAGCCCCACTCGACGACCGTCACAGACTCCTCCACCTCAGCATCGAGATCGATGTCCTCGACCTCGGCGACCGCGCCCAGACGGTAGGCGTCCACGTGCACCAGGGGTACCCGCCCGTCATCGTGCACCCGGGCGATCACGAAGGTCGGCGAAGTCACCGCCCCGGTGACACCCAGTCCGGCGGCGATGCCCTGGACCAGAACAGTCTTGCCGGCACCGAGTGGACCGGCGAGTATCACCAGGTCTCCGGCGCGCAACGCGCCGGCCAGTCGGCGACCGACAGCACGCATGGTTCCAGCCGTCGGGACCTCGACGGTCCAAGCCGCTCCGTCGGTCCAGGCGGTGTGCCCGACAGACCCGGATGACCCGGATGACCCGGATGAGCCGATCACGAGGTCGACGCGGAGAGGTCGTCCGGGCCGTGGTCGCACCGCACGCGCACCGCGTGACTTCGGGAACCCGACCGACCGTACGATCCCAGCGGGCGCTGCGATCGCTGCGGGCTCAACCCGCCGCGCGGCCGGGCTGTCGCCCGATTCACCAGCGTGCGCAGCGCCTCGTTGACCTCGTCGGGGCGTTCGAGAGGGACGGCGTGCCCGGCCCCGGCCACGACTACCAGATCCGCTTCGGGGAGGGCTTCGGCCAGCGTCCGGCTGTGCTCTAGCGGGGTCATGACATCGGCGTCACCGACGAGAATCAGCGTCGGAGTGGTCACCAACGCCGCCGCCGCGGCGAGCTTGTCATGACTGATCAGCGCGGGCAGGAACGCGGCCATCACGTGCAGCGGCGTTGCGGCCACCATCTGCTCCAGGAACGACACGACAGGCGACCCGACAGCGGTGGAGCCGAAGCCGATCCGACGGGTCGCGGCCCACGCCATCTGACTGCCGTGACGGCGGCCCCGTTCCAGCAGCGTCGGGGCATGGCGCAGGCCGACGGCAAGACCGGGCAGCGTGACGCGCAGAACCCTCGCCGCAGCCGCCGGCAGGCCGAAGGTCACCGTGGCCAGGCTGCCGGCGCTGGTCGACAGGAGGCCGACCCCGACGATCCGGTCGCCGAACAATTCCGCGTGCGCGTCGGCCAACGCAAGGACCGTCATCCCGCCCATCGAGTGCCCGACAAGGACCACCGGTCCCGTCGGCACCACCTCGGTCAGCACTCGATACAAATCGTCACCGAGCTGCTCGATCGTGCATGCCGCGACATCGGAGGCGCCGGATGAGCCGTGGGCACGCTGATCGTAGAACACCAGCCGGCCACATTCGGCGAGATCACGACGTTGGAACGTCCAACAGTCAAGGCTGACGCAGAAACCGTGGATGAAGACGAGGGTGAGCGCGGCGCCGGGATCTCCGACGATCTCGACGTGCAACGGCACGCCATCCGACGCGATCACCGTGGTCGGACGCCCCCCGACCAGCGGTACCGGACTGCCATCGGGCGGTCTGGCAGCCAACGCGTCCGACAAATCGGCCGGCAAATCCGCCGCCAAGGCGTCCGGCAGCTCAGCCGGCAAATCCGCCGCCAAGGCGTCCGGCAGCTCAGCCGGCAAATCCGCCGGCACGCCCGCCTGGTCCGAGCGGCGCTGGAGCCGCCGCCGCGCGGCCGCGCCGACAACGACAGCGGTGGCGAGGCCGGCAAGACCGGCGACGCCGGCCGACCACGCCCCCCGCGAGCCGCCGACGGTCCGACCGGTACGGGCAAGCAGCCCGCCGACGTCCTGCATCTTCACAGTCACCACCAGGCGTTGATGATCATCATCTGGCGTCACGGTCACGGCAGGCCGCGTTCCGGCCCGGATGCGCCGGCTGGGCCGGATACGTTGAGGTGCACCCTCGGTACCCGGACGCCGATCCTCGTGACAATCTCGTAGTTGATGGTCCCGAGGGCATCCGCCCAGTCGGCGGCGGTGGGTTCACCGTGCTCCCCCGGCCCGAACAGGATGACCTGATCGCCCGCCTGAACGGGATCGTCGCCGACGTCCAGGACGAACTGATCCATACACACGGTGCCGGCGATGCGCCGGCGGCGGCCGGCCAGCAGCACCTCGGCCGTGTCGCCCGCCGACCGCGGAATGCCGTCGGCGTACCCGAGCGGCACCAACGCGAGCGTCGTCTCGGCCGGGGTGATGTATCGGTGGCCGTAGGACACCCCACCTCCGGCCGGCACCCGCTTGGCCAGCGCCAGCCGAGCGGTGAGTGTCATGGCGGGGCGCAGGCCGAGGGCTGTGGGGGGACCGAGGGCAGGTCCGGGTGACAGGCCGTAGACGGAGATTCCCGGGCGCACCAGATCGAAATGCGCGTCCGGGCTGATCAGGGTCGCGGCCGAGTTGGCCAGGTGGCGCACGCGCGGACGCAGACCAGCCTTCTCCGCGATGACCACCGCGTCCTGGAAGTACCCGATCTGCGCGCGGACGGTCGGATGGCCGGGCGAGTCCGCGAAGGCGAAGTGGCTCCAGACACCGACCACGTCGATCAGGCCGTCGGCGAGGAGTGCCGCCGACGCCTCACACAGGGACGGCCAGTCCGCCTCGGTCGCCCCCGCCCGGTTCAGGCCGGTGTCGGCCTTGAGATGGACCCGTGCGGCGCGACCGGTCAACCGCGCGGCTGCGGCGATCTCCGCCAGCGCCCAGGGCGCCGACACCGACAGGTCGACGTCGGCGGCAATCGCCTCGGTGAGCGGCTCCCCGGGCGTGCTGAGCCAGGCGAACACCGGTACAGTGAGCCCGGCGGCGCGCAGCGCGAGCGCTTCGGAGATGAACGCGACCCCGAGCCAGCTCGCACCGGCCTCCAGCGCGGCACGCGCGCAGGGAAGCATCCCGTGACCGTAGCCGTCAGCCTTCACCACCGCCATGGTCGCGGCGTTGCCGGCGCGGGCGACCAGCGTCGCCACGGACTCGCGGACCGCGTCGAGATCGACAACCGCGCACGCGGGTAGGTTGCCACTCTGCGGTGTCATCCGAAGCCTTCCTGACCTGCCCACACAGCCTCGCCGGCCAACTCGCCGGCCAAAGGCCGCGCGATCATGGTTCTACACGCGGCCGGCGACCACCCCAGGCAGCCTAGCCGGCCAAAGGCCGCGCGATCATGATTCTACGCATGCGAACGCCGACCATAGGCGTACGCGCTCTCCCGCTGACAAGCGCAGCCGGGGCAGACTACGCCGAGGCGTATGCCCGCCCAACGACACCCACCGGCTCAGCGCCTTCCGCGGACCCGCAACATCGGAGCCAGATCCGAGGCAGCCAGCGGATGGCCCGCCCGTTGCGCCGCCCGGCCGTGCAGCTGGGCTCCCACGCTGCCGGCGTCCAGCGGGGCCAGGCCACCGGCGAGCAGCGAGCCGCACAGGCCGGTCAGAACATCACCGCTGCCCGCGGTCGCCAGCCATGGTGTGCCCGTGGTGTTCACCCGCGCCTGCCCGTCCGGATCGACGATCAACGTACGGGCGCCCTTGAGGAGCACAGTCGCCCCGAGTGCGGCGGCGGCGCGGCGTACCACGCCCAACCGGTCCACGGTCAGCTCGTTGATCGTCGCCTCTGCGTCCCAGCGCAGCGCCCCGACCAGACGGACGAACTCACCCTCGTGCGGCGTGAGCAGAGTAGGCGCAGCCCGGTCCGCCAGCGCGGCAACGCCCCGGGCATCGGCCGCCAACGCGCCCAACGCACCCGCATCGAGCAACACGGGCAGGTCACCGGCCAGCAGGGCGGCCACCACCCGTCCGGTCCCGGCGTCTGGAGGCAGACCGGGGCCGACCGCCCACGCCTGTACCCGACCTGCCGCGACGACAGCGCCGGCGTCACCGGGGCCGATCTGGGTGACCACCGCCTCGGGGTGCGCGCGACGCACATGGTCGGCGGCCACGGGCGTGCTCGCCACCCGCACGTAGCCCGCGGCCCCGCGCAGCGCCCCGCCGGTGGCGAGCACCGCGGCGCCGGGGTAGACGTCACTGCCGGCGACCAGGCCCAACACGCCCCGGGTGTACTTGGAGTCCGCCGGGCGAGGTCCCGGGCGCAGTCGGGCCACGTCGGCGTCATCAAGAGCGACCAGATCCGCGCAGGGAAGTACCAGCCCGATGTCGACGAGCTCGAGCTGGCCCGCGTGGTCAGCCCCCGGCGGGATCAGCAGGCCGCGTTTGTAGGTTCCGAATGTCACGGTGCTGCTCGCGCGGATGGCCACACCCACCACCGCGCCGGTATCGGCGTCCACCCCGCTCGGGATGTCCACGGCGACGGTTCGCCCGGCCGGGGCCAACCCGGCCAACCGGGCGTAGCCCGCGCGCAGGCCGCCCTTCCCACCGATGCCGAGCATGCCGTCCAGGATCAGGTCTGCCGCGGCCAGCAGGCCCGCGGCAGTGTCATCGCCGACCGGCGCACCTGCACGTACCGGCCGCGCGCCGACCGGGTCCGGACCGGGCAGACGGTGCAGGCGTCCGCCCGCCGCGAGCAGGGCAGCCGTCCCGGCCGGATGCGTACGCCCGGGAGCCAACGCGTCCACCCGGGCGCCCCGGGCCGCAAGGAGAGCACCCGTCCACAGCGCGTCACCGCCGTTGTCACCGCTTCCTGCGAGCACGACTACCCGGGCGCCGTACACCCGACCGAGCCGGCGCGCCGCATGCGACAGCAGGCCGTGCACGGCCCGCTGCATCAGGGCGCCTGGTCGCAGGCTGGCGAACAGGGGCGCCTCGGCATCCCTGACCTGGATCACCGAATGGGCGGATCGCATAGCGGCAATGCTCTCCGTCGGAGCCGTCCGTCGCACCGTCAAACGCACCCTTGGCACCCTCGCGCGGCCGGGACGACTTCCTCCGGTCGCCCCACCCGGTGTGTCGGCGCGACAATATATCAACTCTCGGTGATGAAGAGCGCAAGGGTCAGCCCACCGGCACGCCTCCGGCGGTGCGAGAAAAGCATGATCGCACCACCTTCGAGCGGATGGCAGACGTGAGTCACGGCCCGAGGTGCCAGGACCCTGCGTCCGCCGAGCGCAGGTCTCGTAGAATTGCCCGATGATCGTCAACCAGTCGGGGTCAAACGGACATGACGACATCGCCATCACCCCGTTGCACGCCGTTTTCGCCGAAGACGAGTGCGCTCGCCTCGCAGGCCTGGGCGAGTTCACCCGCGGCGTCGCCCTCGCGTTGCAGGGACGAGTCGGTGACCTGCGGATCCGGCCGAGCAGTGCCTCCGGCACCGTGGACGGTGACCAACCCACCCAGACCCAGCTGTCAGTGATCGATGGGACACCGGGGTCGACCTGTACGTGTCCGACCGGTGCGGTCGAACAATTCTGCGCGCACGCCGTCGCACTCGCCCTCGTGGCCACCGGGGCGATCGACTCGAGCGAGGACGACGACGACTTCGACAGCACCGACGACGGCTTCTACGACGCCGATGGCCAGCCGATCGACCTGCGGGACTTCCTCGAGAGCCTCGACGGACCAGGCCTGGTCGACCTGGTTGTCGACCTCGCGGCCGTCAACGACGTCCTGGCGATGGATCTGCGGGAGGCCGCGACCCGCTGGCGACGCCCGCACCCGACTGACTGACTGACCATGCCGGCGGGCCGGTACCGGCGCGCGCCGGGCGCCGATGCCACGGCCCTATATTGCCAGGCGTCATTCCACGGTGACCGACTTGGCGAGGTTGCGCGGCTGGTCGACGTCGAGGCCCCGGGCGAGAGCCAGTTCGCACGCGAAGACCTGCAGGGGCAGCGTCGTCACCAGCGGCGCGAACAGGGTCGGTGTCGCCGGTACCCGGATCAGATGCTCCGCGTAGGGTTCGACCACGGTGTCACCCTCCTCAGCGATCACAATGGTCCGCGCTCCGCGGGCCCGCACCTCCTGGATATTGGAAACGATCTTTCCATGCAGATGTGACCGGCCCCGCGGGGACGGCACCACGATCACCACCGGCAGACCCGGCTCGATGAGCGCGATCGGCCCGTGCTTCAGCTCGCCTGCCGGGAAACCCTCGGCATGCATGTAAGCGAGCTCCTTGAGCTTGAGAGCGCCTTCCAGCGCCACCGGGTACCCGACATGGCGGCCGAGGAACAACACCGCCTTGGCGTCGGCCAGGGTGCGCGCTAGCGCCCTTATCGGCTCGACCGTGGCCAGGGTCTCGCGCACGAGCATCGGAGTGGTCTGCAGTTTCTCGACGTACCGCGCGACCTCGTCGCCGTAGAGGACACCGCGGGCCTGTGCGAGGTACAGGCCGACCAGCAGGCACGCGGCGACCTGACCGAGGAAGGTCTTCGTCGAAGCGACACCGACCTCGGGACCACACCGGGTGTAGAGCACGGCATCGGACTCCCGTGGGATGGTCGACCCGTTCGTGTTGCAGATCGCCAGTACCCTGGCCTTCTGCTCCCGCGCGTGCTTGACCGCCATCAGGGTGTCCAGCGTCTCGCCGCTCTGGCTGATGGCGATCACTAGGGTGGAACGGTCGAGGACCGGATCACGGTAGCGGAACTCCGATGCCATCTCGACCTCGCACGGCAGGCGCGTCCAGTGCTCGATCGCGTACTTGGCGATCAGCCCGGCATGGTAGGCCGTGCCGCAGGCAACGATGAAGACCTTGTCGACGTCACGGAAGTCCTGGGTGGAAAGACGCTCCTCGTCCAGAACGATCTCGCCGGCGTTCGACAGGCGTCCACGCAGCGTGTCCGCGAGCGCCGTCGGCTGCTCACTGATCTCCTTCAGCATGAAGTAGGGGAAACCGCCCTTTTCCGCGGCGCTGGCATCCCAGTCCACGTGGTATGGACGGCCCTCGACGAGGTTGCCCTCGAAGTCCATGATGGTGACCCCGTCGCGGCGGGCCTCGACCACCTGGTCCTGCCCGATCTCCAACGCGCTGCGGGTGTGCGCGATGAACGCCGCGACGTCGCTGGCCAAAAAGGTCTCACCCGCACCCAGGCCGACGACCAGCGGACTATTGCGGCGCGCACCCACCACCACGTCGGGATGATCACGATGCACGACGACGAGTGTGAAGGCGCCCTCCAACCGGCCACAGACCCGCCGTAGCGCCTCGCTGAGCGGGCTCACACCGGCCGTTGCGTCATCGCCGGAGGCGGCCATCGCAACGAGTTCGATCTCAAGAAGGTGGGCGACGACCTCCGTGTCGGTCTCGCTGGTCAACTCGTGCCCGCCGCTCTCCAAGCCGGCCCGCAGACTCGCGAAGTTCTCGATGATCCCATTGTGGATCACAGCGATGGCGCCCGTGCAGTCGACGTGCGGATGTGCATTGACGTCGGTCGGACCGCCGTGCGTCGCCCACCTGGTGTGGCCGATACCGGTGGTTCCGGGTAGGCCGGCGTCCGCATCGCCCAGCACTTTCTCCAGATTAGCCAGCTTGCCGGCCTTGCGCACGACGCGTAGCCGGCCCTCGGCGACAACTGCGATACCCGCCGAGTCGTAGCCTCTATACTCTAGGCGGCGCAGCCCCGCAAGAGCGACATCCAGCGCCGACTGTCCGCCGATGTACCCGATGATCCCACACATGCGGTCAGGGTACGCAACCGAGGACGTGTGCGAGCGGTGCCACACCTGTTTGGGTCGATGCGTCGAACGACGAACATCCGCCGACGTTCAGGAGCCGTGCTTCGGATGTCGGGATTCAGGCGTCAGAAGCCTGACGCCGGGCCCGCTACCCCGCCCGCTGCCCCACGGCTTGTCAGCCGAGGGCGCTCTCGACGATCGCGGACAGGCGTGCGGCGACCGCTTGCGCCTGGGCGGTGGTCGGCGCCTCCACCATGACCCGTACCAGCGGCTCGGTGCCTGACGGACGCAGCAGGACCCGGCCGTCATCGCCCAGTTCGGCCTCTGCCGCCGCCACGGCCGCGGCGAGGTCCGGTGAGGTGGCAACCTTCGACCGGTCGACACCCCGGACGTTCACCAACACCTGCGGCAACCTTGTCATGACCTTCGCCAGCTCCGCCAACGAGCGGTCGGTCTCGGCCATGCGGCCCAGCACCTGCAACGCCGTGAGCAACCCGTCCCCGGTCGTCGCATGCTGAAGGAAGACGACATGACCGCTCTGTTCCCCACCAAGGGACAGCGCCCGCTCACGCATGACTTCCAGCACATAGCGGTCACCGACGGGGGTCGTGATCACGTCAATGCCGGCGTCCCGCATCGCATGATGCAGGCCGAGGTTCGACATCACCGTCACCACGAGGGTGTTGTCGGCAAGCTGGCCACGCTCATGCAGCGCGCGTGCGCACAGCACCAGGATCTGGTCACCGTCGACGACCTCACCGTTGGCGTCGACGGCCATGCAACGGTCGGCGTCCCCATCGTGGGCAATGCCGGCGTCGGCACCGTGTTGCACCACGGCTGCCCGCAGCGATTCCATATGTGTCGCGCCACAGGCGTCGTTGATCCGGATCCCGTCCCCGTCGGCGTGCAGGGCGATGACCTCGGCACCGGCCATGCGCAACACGCGCGGCGCCAACATGGACGCGGCACCCTGCGCGCAGTCGACCACGACCCGCAGTCCGGTCAACGGGACGGGAACGGTCGCCAGCAGGAAATCCGTGTAGCTCTCCACAAGAGCACCGTCGTCACGGACCCGTCCGATCGCCGCGCCGGTGGGACGGGTCGACGCGGGACCGGTGAGACGTTCGGCGATCTCGTCCTCGATCTCGTCCGGGAGCTTGCGCCCGCCGGCCGCGAACAGCTTGATGCCGTTGTCCGGCATCGGGTTGTGGCTCGCCGAGAGCATCACGCCGAGGGCCGCGTCCGAGTTGATCACCGCATGAGCCACCGCGGGTGTGGGCACAACACCGAGCCGCAGGACGTCCGCGCCAGCCGACGCGAGACCGGCGACGACCGCGGCCTCCAGGAATTCCCCGGACGGCCGCGTGTCACGGCCTACCACAACGGCCGGACGCCCGCGGCCAGAAACACGGTGCTCGGTGAGCACCCCCACAGCCGCGACCGACAACGCCAACGCCAGTTCGGCAGTGAGATCGACATTAGCGACCCCGCGCACGCCGTCGGTACCGAAGAGCCTCGCCACTTCGAGATCCCGCGAGGTCAGCGCGTCAGCGCTTGCTGTACTGAGGTGCCTTCCGGGCCTTCTTCAGGCCGTACTTCTTACGCTCCTTGACCCGGGCGTCACGAGTCAGGAAGCCCGCCTTCTTCAGGGTCGGGCGGGATTCCTCATCGGCGATGGTCAGCGCCCGCGCAACGGCAAGGCGAAGTGCACCAGCTTGGCCGGAGACACCACCACCGTGCAGCCGTGCTGCCACATCGTAGGACTCGGCCCGGTCCAACGCCTTGAGCGGCTCATTGACAAGCTGCTGGTGGACCTTGTTGGGGAAGTACTCCTCCAGGGAGCGCCCGTTGAGGGTCCATTTGCCACTGCCCGGCAGTAGGCGTACCCGGACAACAGCCTCCTTGCGCCGACCGGTGGCACGAGGGTTGCCCTGGGCGTCGGTCACGACAGCCACGTCGTCTGTCCTTCCTGGTCAGATGGTCCGCGGCTTACTGCGCGACCTGGATGATTTCGAACGGATGGGGCTGCTGAGCCTGGTGGGGATGAGTCGGCCCGGCGTAGACCTTCAGCTTGCCGCCCTGTGCCCTACCCAGCTTGTTCTTCGGCAGCATGCCCTTGATCGCCTTCTCGACGATGATCTGGGGCCGCGTGTCGAGCAGTATCCCATAGGAGGTGCTGCGCAGACCGCCAGGGTAGCCGGAGTGCCGGTGATACTGGGCCTGCTCACGCTTGTTACCACTCAGGGTGACCTTGCCCGCGTTCACGACGATGACGAAGTCACCGGTGTCGATGTGCGGAGCGAATATCGCCTTGTGCTTGCCTCGCAGCAGTTGAGCGGCCTGGCTGGCCAGCCTGCCGAGCACCACGTCCGTGGCATCGATGACATGCCAGGCTTGCTGGATGTCCGTGGGCTTGGGCTGGTACGTGCGCACAGGTCTGCCTTTTCTTGTCAGCGGATGCGTTCGATTGTGCAGTCGGGCCGCTCACGCCACTTGACGCCTGGTCTGGCAACCCGTCATGCGCGTTAGGTCCCTCGAGGCCGCCGATGACGCGAAAAGACCGCTGATCGCATCGCCCTTGGCCGGCTAGTCCTTGAGGTTACCAGGCGGACGACGCAGCCGGCCTGCGAGGTCTGCGAGCTGACCGCCAGCCCATGAAGATCCACCAAGCACACCGTAGTCTGCGGAAGGTGGATGAGAAACCGCCAGAACGTTCACCCGGCGTTTCGGGGGACGCCCTCGAACATCCCAGCGATCTGTGGGCCCCGCCCGCCGACGACCCGCTGTTCGGCCCGCTGCGTGGATTGCCGTCCTCGATCCGCAGGCCGGTATGGACCCCCGACGCCGGCAGCGCCGTCCCGGATCCGGCAGTTCCCGATCCGGCAGTTCCCGACCAGGCAGTTCCCGACCAGGCCGCACCGGGGACGGCCGACCCGCCGTCGACACCGGTGAACAGCGCCGCCGCAGCACCCACCGGTGACCCAGCCGGGCTGGCAGCAACCGGGCCGGTTGCAACCGGCTCAGCGCCATCGGCCACATCGATGGCGGCAACCGACGGCATGCTGATGGCTGTGCGGGATCTGGACGCGCGGGATGATGCGCGCCGCACGCCGGCCCCCGTTCGTCCCGTGACCCGGGGTTACATCGCTAGGTTGATCATAGTGGCGGGCATTGTCGCTGCACTGGTGATCGCCTCTGTCGTCATTGTCGCAAAGCACGACAGCCGCAGCAACCGGCCGATTTCGCCGCCGGTGGCAACGGCAGGTCCGGGACCGGCCGGCCCCGGTTCCATCGACAGCGTGCGGACGGATTCCGACCCGGTCACGGCCAGCGAGTTCTTCGCCGCCGACCAAGTCACTGTCAATTTTCATTCCTACCGGCGGCTCGGATACAGGCTGGAGGTCGGGTGCCCAGGTATCACCGATGCACTCGCCGGCGCGTTGCCCGGTGATCGATGCCGCCAGCTGGTACACGCGGTGTACGTGAGCGAATCCGAGACATCCGGACGCCGGGTGCTGGCGGCGGTGTCCGTCCTCGTTCTCGACGAGGCGACAACCGCTGCGAACGCGGCAAGCCTGGTCGCTGCAGGCAAGGGTGGCGTACCGGCCGTGGCGGTGCCGACGGAGGCGCTCCCCGGCGCGGTGGTCACGAACCCGACCGGCGACAACTCATGGCGGAACGCGCGGGTCAGCGGCCACTATCTGATCGTCCTTCAGCTCGCCTACACCGACGGAAGCCAGGGAGCCGCCACTGACGCGGCATTGAGCAGCGCCAGCCGGGATCTCGCGCTCCTTGCCATCGATCCGATCACTCGACGCGCCCTTACCGGCCACGGGCCGCACTGACGATCATCGCGTGCCATTTGGCCTTAGTGGTCGTCGCCGACCACTAAGAGCGACCGGTTAGCCGGACGAGGTTGTGGGGACCCGGACTGCCCGGGTCACCGCCGCGCGAGCTGCGAGATCGGTATCAGGGGGGTAGCGGACCTCGACGAGGGTCAGGCCATGCGGCGCAACCACGGTCACCGCCGGGTCGCGCACACCTCGCACGAGGACCCGCGCGGCCCACTCCCGGGGACGACGTCCCTCCCCCACAGCAAGCAGTGCCCCCACCAATGCCCTGACCATCGAGTGGCAGAAGGCATCCGCCTCCACGTCGGCGGTCACCACGCCGTCGTGCACCCGTGCCACGTCGAGGCGCAGCAGCGTCCGCACGGTGGTCGCACCCTCCCTACGTCGACAGAAGGCGCTGAAGTCATGTTCACCCAGCAGCGTGATCGCCGCGTACCGCATCCGCTCGGCGTCCAACGGGCGCGGCCAGGCCAACGTGTCGTGGCGGCGTAGCGGATCGACACCGTACGGCGCGTCCCCGATCCGGTAGACGTAGCGCCGCGATAACGCCGAGAAGCGGGCGTCGAACCCCGGCGGGGCCGGCGAAAGGCCCGTGATCCGCACGGAACGCTCCAGCACGCCGTTGAGTCGGCGAGCGAGCCCGCCGAGCGGGACATCATCGGGAATATCAACGTGGGCCACCTGGCCACGCGCATGGACGCCGGCATCGGTCCGCCCGGCAACGGTGAGCCGGACGGCGGGCAACCGCGCCACCCGCATCAGCGCGTCCTCCACATCGCCCTGCACGGTCCGCCGCCCGGGCTGGCGTGCCCAGCCGGCGAACAACGTCCCGTCGTAGGCCAGGTCGAGACGTAGGCGCTGCAGCCCGTCTGAGGCGTTCACGGCATCCTGACGATTCCGGTCGGACAGTTTTGGATCACATCGTGGATCACATCGTCCTGCCGGATGCGAAGTGACGGGAAGGACATCGGGGATCACCAGGATCATGGTGTGACGCGAAACACGAAGCCCACCATCCTCCAGTGGATGGTGGGCTGGCGCGAGCTGGGGTTCCTGAACCGATCGCTAGCAGATCAACAGAAACATGATCATGGAACTGCAAACGGGTACCCGACGACCCAGGGGAACGTAGAGTGACCGGCCCCGCGACGCGACGTCGTGGGGCCGGACGCTCTTATTCAGCCGTGGGGGCGTCGGTCCCGTCACCGGCGGTCGCATCAGCCGCATCGGTCACAGCAG
>NZ_CAUVXG010000003.1:74062-87504 GCF_963555885.1 Protofrankia sp. Cr2 | reverse complement strand
CGGCCGGTGTCTGCTCGGCGTCGGTCACACCTGCGGCGACCTCCGCCGCCACAGCGGCCGCGGTCGGCGACTCCTTCGCGAGATCCGCAGCGGCTTCCGCGGTCGCACCAGTCGGCCGCCGCCGGGAGATGAAGCGGCTGCCACGCGCCCGCTCGGCCTCGCTCACCGCCGCCTGTGCGACCGTTATGGCCTCGACGAGCTCGATGCGCGCCAGCGGGGCGTTGTCGCCCTTGCGGGGCCCTAGCTTCACGATGCGGGTGTAACCGCCGTCGCGGTCGGCATAGCGCGGGCCGATCTCGGTGAACAGAACGTGCACGACGGACTTGTCCCGGACCACCCGCAGCACGCGGCGCCGCGAATCCAGATCGCCGCGCTTGGCAAAGGTCACCAGCCGCTCGGCGTACGGGCGCAGGCGCTTGGCCTTGGTCTCCGTCGTGGTGATACCGCCGTGCTCGAACAGCGCGGTGGCGAGGTTGGCCAGCATCAGCCGCTCATGTGCGGGACTGCCGCCGAGCCGGGGGCCCTTGGAAGGCGTGGGCATGACAGTGCTCCTCGTTCCTTTCGCTGTCCGTCAGCGTGTTACGGGCGCCACAGGTGCCGTTGTGTCTAGTACTGCTCGGTCTCGACGAACTCCGCACCATCGTCGGTCGGATCGCTGAACGGAGCGTGGTAAGTGTCGGTACCGTAGGTGTCCACTGCCTGTCGCGGGTCGAATCCCGGCGGGGAATCCTTGAG
Source organism: Protofrankia sp. Cr2 (assembly GCF_963555885.1). NCBI lineage: Bacteria > Bacillati > Actinomycetota > Actinomycetes > Frankiales > Frankiaceae > Protofrankia > Protofrankia sp. Cr2. The sequence goes on along the minus strand of NZ_CAUVXG010000003.1, from coordinate 86,769 downwards.
CTGCAGACCCATCCCAGCAAGCTTGGTCTTGACTTCGTCGATCGACTTCTGGCCGAAGTTGCGGATGTCGAGCAGGTCCGCCTCGCTGCGGGACACCAGCTCACCGATCGTGTGAATGCCCTCGCGCTTGAGGCAGTTGTAGGAGCGGACGGTCAGATCCATCTCCTCGATCGGCAGCGCCAGATCCGCGGCAAGTGCGGCGTCCGCCGCGGAAGGACCGATGTCGACACCCTCCGCCTCGGCGTTCAGTTCCTGCGCGAGACCGAACAGACCGACGAGGGTCTTGCCTGCGCTGGCCATCGCATCCCGCGGAGAAATCGACTGCTTGGTCTCGACGTCCACGATCAGCCGGTCGAAGTCGGTCCGCTGCTCGACCCGGGTCGCCTCGACCTTGTAGGTGACCTTGAGAACCGGAGAATAGATCGAGTCGACCGGGATCCGGCCGATCTCCTGGCCCGCCTGCTTGTTCTGGGTGGCGCTGACATAGCCACGCCCCCGCTCGACGGTCAGCTCGATCTCGAGCTTGCCCTTTTCGTTGAGAGTCGCCAGCACGAGGTCCAGGCTGTGCACCTCGACGCCGGCCGGCGGCGCGATGTCCGCCGCCGTGACCACGCCTGGGCCCTGCTTGCGCAGGTACATCACGGTCGGGTCGTCGTTCTCGGAACTCACGACCAGTTCCTTCAGGTTCAGGATCAGGTCGGTGACGTCCTCTTTGACCCCTGGGACCGTGGAGAACTCGTGCAGTACCCCGTCGATGCGGATACTGGTCACCGCCGCACCGGGAATCGAGGACAGCAGGGTGCGGCGAAGGGAGTTACCGAGGGTGTAGCCGAACCCGGGCTCAAGCGGCTCGATGACAAACCGCGAGCGGAACTCGGAGATCGATTCCTCGGCCAGCGTCGGGCGCTGTGCGATGAGCATCGTTACATCCTTCCAAACACGGCGACCGCCATATGACGCCGTGACCTCGGCTCCGAACGGAGCCCGCGGGCGAGGTCTCCGTCCACCCCACCCACGTCGAACGAAAAGCTGAAGTCTACGCTACTTGGAGTACAGCTCGACGATCAGCTGCTCCTGGACCTGTGTATCGATCACCTGGCGAGCAGGCAGCGAGTGAACCAGCACCCGCAGCTGGGTCGGGATGACCTCCAGCCAGGCCGGAACAGTGCGCTGGCCCGCCGTCTCGCGCGCGATGATGAAGGGGGTCAGCTCACGTGCCTTGGGCGCGATCTCGACGATGTCGTTCTCGCTGACCCGGTAGCTCGGGATGTCGACCTTCCCACCGTTGACCACGACATGCCCGTGCCGCACAGCCTGACGGGCAGCGTCACGCGACGGTGCGAAGCCAGCCCGGTAGACGACGTTGTCGAGCCTCGATTCGAGGATCTTCAGCAGCTCGTCGCCGGTCTTGCCGGTTCGGCGGTTCGCCTCGTCGTAGTAGCCGCGGAACTGCTTCTCAAGTATCCCGTAGATGCGCGCGCACTTCTGCTTCTCACGCTTCTGCAGCAGGTACTCGGAGTCCTTGGTGCGGCCGCGGCCGTGCTCACCCGGAGGATACGGCCGGATCTCGATCGGGCACTTGGGTGACTCGCACTTGCTGCCCTTCAGGAACAGCTTCGTCTTCTCACGGCGGCAGCGCTTGCAGTCCGCGCCGGTATAGCGGGCCATGCGTGTCCTTCTCTCCTTTTCGGCCAGAGATGGCGCGATCGTGTGTTTCGTCGCGCCACCGGAGGCCTTGAGTGATCACCCAGTGACCACTCAGCCCTGGTGTTGCCGGCGCGAACTCCGCCAGAGGTAGCGCGACCGAGGCATTCCTCGCGCCACCGCGGGCCCTGATGTACCGGGTCAGACCCTACGTCGTTTGGGCGGCCGACAACCGTTGTGAGGCGTCGGGGTCACGTCCTGGATGGCACCGACCTCAAGGCCGGCCGCCTGCAGGGAGCGGATCGCCGTCTCCCGGCCCGACCCCGGGCCCTTGACGAAGACGTCCACCTTGCGCATCCCGTGCTCCTGCGCCTTGCGAGCGGCGTTCTCCGCCGCCATCTGCGCGGCGAACGGCGTCGACTTACGGGAGCCCTTGAACCCGACGTGCCCGGCGCTCGCCCAGGAGATCACATTTCCGCTGGGGTCCGTGATCGACACGATCGTGTTGTTGAAGGTGCTCTTGATGTGGGCGTGGCCGTGCGCGACGTTCTTCTTTTCCTTGCGCCGGACCTTCTTGATCCCGGCGGCACGCGTCTTTGGCGGCATATGTGCTCGTGGTCTCCGTTTGCGAGGTCGTCGGTCAGTGCCCGGCGGTGATGACCAACAGTGGTCACACCGACCGAAAGTCGCTGACTACTACTTCTTACCGGCCTTCTTCTTGCCTGCGATGGCACGGCGTGGACCCTTGCGGGTACGCGCGTTGGTGTGGGTCCGCTGCCCGTGGACGGGAAGGTTCCGCCGGTGCCGCAAGCCCTGGTAGCAACCGATTTCCATCTTCCGCCGGATGTCCTGGCGTACCTCTCGGTGCAGGTCACCCTCGACCCGGTAGTGCGTGTCGATCCACTCCCGGAGTTTGACGATCTCTTCCTCGGAGAGGTCGCGAACGCGTGTGTCCGGGTTGACCCCGGTGGCGGCGAGGGTCTCCAGTGAGCGGGTCCGGCCGATCCCGAAGATGTAGGTGAGACCGACCTCGATCCGCTTCTCCCGCGGGAGGTCTACGCCTGACAGGCGTGCCATACCAGGTATTTCCTTCCTGTACCGGAGGTCTTGAGCGTCCCCACCCCGTCACGGCGCGCTGTCCGCCGAACCGGGCCCCGGCCTCCGACCGGGGGTGAGTGCCGTCTGACACGGCACGGTGACGCTTTGACGAGCCTGTCCAAGCACCCCGTGGCCGGGAAGCATCGCTTTCGGCCGCCGGGCCGAGCAGTCGGGCCGAGCCGTCAGCCCTGACGCTGCTTGTGGCGCAGATTGTCACAGATGACCATTACGCGGCCATGGCGACGGATCACTTTGCACTTGTCGCACATCTTCTTGACGCTTGGCTTGACCTTCACGGCTGCACGAACCTCCTTGCGCAGCCGCTGGGGCGCGCGTGCGGGTGGCTGGGAATCCCCGGCCTCCGGCGAGCGATCCGATCAAAGACCACATCGCCGTCGGCCAAGCGAGCTTACTTGTAGCGGTAGACGATCCGACCCCGGGACAGGTCGTACGGGGACAGCTCGACGACCACCCGGTCCTCCGGAAGGATTCGGATGTAGTGCTGACGCATCTTGCCACTGATGTGGGCGAGAACGCGATGACCGTTCTGAAGCTCGACCCGGAACATCGCGTTCGGGAGTGGCTCCACAACTCGGCCTTCGATCTCGATGGCCCCGTCCTTCTTCGGCATGTCCTCCGCTGTCCTACCCTCGGGTGTCCGACGGTGGACACAGACGAACGTCAACGCCCGACTAAACCGTCGGCTCCTAAGTGTACGTTGCCCATCCGTCAAGAGCCAACCTGGCTCCGCCACACGACCGAATAGAAAGATCGAACGCCGTGCGGGGCTGTGATCAAGCAGCGGAGCTCTGGGCCGGCTGGCCGCAGGCCACACCGAGCTCAGCGAACTTCGCGGCGCCGCCGTCGAGTGCGGTCAGCACCCAGGGCCCCCGCGAGGTGATGGCGACGGTGTGTTCCGTGTGGGCGGCGAACGAGCCGTCGGTGGTGACCACCGTCCAGTCGTCGTCGAGCACCGCTGTGTCCGGTCTACCAAGCGTGATCATCGGTTCGATCGCCAGCGCCACCCCTTCGACCAAGCGGATGCCGCGGCCCGGCCGCCCGTGGTTGAGGACGTGGGGTGGCTGGTGCATCTCGGTGCCGATCCCGTGCCCGCCGTAGTGGTCCACGATGCCGTACCCGAGTGGACGGACGTAACGCTCCACCGCCGCCGAGATGTCGGTGAGTTTGCCCCCGAGCTGCGCGGCCGCGAGACCTCGCCACAGGGCCTGGTCGCACGCCTCGGTCATGTCGAGGAGGTCCTGGCCAACCACTCCGACCGGCACCGTGATCGCGGCATCACCGTGCCAGCCGTTCACGATCGCGCCGCAGTCGATCGAGATGAGATCTCCTTCACGCAGCACACGCTTGCGCCGGGGGATGGCGTGCACAACCTCGTTGTTGACCGACGTGCAGATCGTCGCAGGAAAGCCCTGGTAGCCCTTGAAGGATGGGATGGCACCCTCGTCGCGGATGGCCTTCTCGGCGACGGCATCGAGATCAGCGGTGCTGACGCCCGGTTCGACGGCCGCCCGCAGCTTCGCCAAGGTGCGCGCGACGACGAGTCCCGCCACCCGCATCTTAGCGATCTCACCATCGGTCTTGATCTGGACATGCTCTCGTCGCGCCACGCTCGTCGCCCCGGTCCGTATCCCTGGTCTGTTCGAGGCCTCCGGCTGTGCGACAAACCCATGATCGCACTTCCTTCGGCCACTACTGATAACCCTGTAGCCGTGTGTCCCCTGCGGCCCCGATGGTGCAACCAGTTCATGATCGCACCACCTTCGGCCGGGTGACCCGAAACCGCGGTCCCGGTCAGGACTGCTCGCCCAAGTCTGCCTGCCGAAACGGCACGGCGCCGCCTACGGGCGCGGACGGCCCGCTCGCGAATCGAACGCCGTGATTCAGCGGCATCCTAGCTTGCATAGTGACGCAGAGCGTCCAACGCACGATCGGTGACGTTGTCCACCGGGCCGGTGGCATCGAGACCGATCAGCAGACCCTTCGCTGCGTAGTAGGCAACCAGGGGTGAGGTCTGCTCGGCGTACACCTCCAGCCGGTGGCGTACCGTCTCGGAGCGGTCGTCGTCACGCTGGAAGAGCTCACCGCCGCAGCGATCGCAGACACCCTCCACCGCGGGTGGATCGAAGTCCACGTGCCAGATGTGCCCACAGTTGCGGCACGTCCGCCGCCCGGACAGCCGCCGCACCACCTCATCGTCGTCGACGACGAGTTCCAGGACGACATCCAGGCGCGTGCCCATTCCCTCGAGCAGTTGCCCCAGGACTTCAGCCTGAGGCACGTTGCGCGGGAACCCATCAAGCAGGAAGCCCTTGGCAGCGTCCTCCTCGGCGAGTCGATTACGGACCATCCCGATGGTGATCTCGTCCGGAACGAGATCACCCGCATCCATGTACCGCTTCGCGAGCACACCGAGGTCAGTGCCCTCTCGGACGTTCGCCCGAAAGATGTCTCCCGTTGAGATCTTGGGAATCGACCGCGCCTGGGCGATGAACGCGGCCTGGGTGCCCTTGCCCGCACCCGGCGGTCCGACCAGTACGAGGCGCACTACCGCAGGAAACCTTCGTAGTTGCGGAGCATGAGCTGGCTTTCGATCTGTTTGACGGTCTCCAGCCCCACCCCCACAATGATCAGCACCGAGGTGCCGGCGAACGGGAACGGTTGCTGCTTGGTGAGGTTCAGCAGCGCCAGCGGCAGGACCGTGATGACGCCGAGGAAGAGCGAACCCGGGAGCGTGATCCTGGACAGGACCCGATCGAGGTACTCCGCGGTCGGGCGGCCAGGCCGAATGCCAGGGATGAAACCGCCGTACTTCTTCATGTTGTCCGCCACCTCGGTCGGGTTGAAAGTGATGGCCACGTAGAAGTAGGTGAAGAAAATGATCAAACCAGCATAAATGATCAGATAAAGTGGATGATCACCCCGAGCCAGGTAACGCTGTTCAAAATCCTGGAAAGTCCTGTTGTCCCAGACCTGACCGAGTAGCTGTGGAAGCTGGAGCAGGGACGACGCGAAGATCACGGGTATGACACCGGCCTGATTGACCTTGATCGGCAGGTAGGTCGAGGTACCGCCGTACATCCTGCGGCCGATCAGCCGCTTCGCGTACTGCACCGGGATCCGGCGCTGTGATTGCTCGACGAACACCACGAACACCACGATCGCCAGACCCAACAGGCAGATCAGGGTGAAGACGACACCGCCGGCAACCTGGAGAATCCGGGTCCCCTGCGACGGCAGTGCGGCCGCGATCGACGTGAAAATCAACAGGGACATTCCGTTGCCGACGCCACGACCTGTGATCAATTCGCCGAGCCACATGATGACAGCGGTGCCCGCGGTCATGGTGATGACGATGACCGCAATGCGGAACAGGCTGGTGTCCGGGATGATCGGCGTGGAGCAGCCGGGGAAGAGGTTACCGCTGCGGGCGAGCGCGACGATGCCGGTCGCCTGCAGCACCCCCAGGGAAATAGTCAGATAACGGGTGTACTGCGTGAGCTTCTGCTCGCCGGACGTGCCTTCCTTCTTCAGCTGTTCGAGACGCGGAATGACCACGACCAGCAGCTGGATGATGATGCTCGCCGTGATGTACGGCATGATCCCCAGCGCGAAAATGGAAAGCTGAAGAAGAGCGCCCCCGCTGAAAAGATTGATCAACGAGTAGACGTTGCGGCTGTCGGCGCTCGCGGAGGACAGGCACTGGTTGATCGCACTGGTTGAGATCCCCGGAGATGGCAGCACGCTGCCCACCCGGAACAGAACGATGATCCCGAACGTAAAGAGCAGCTTCTTACGCAGGTCAGGCGTGCGGAAGGCCCGCGTGAAGGCGGTGAGCACGACTCCTCCTGCTGATCGTCACGGCAAACGCACTCGGTCGTCGACTGTCCCGACCGAACATAGGACCGGCGGTGCACGGTGTGCCGACTGTAACAGTAGAGACGGTCCACTCGTCCCGACATGGGCCGGCGACAGCATCCAGCGCGCCGGCATCACGACCGATCCCGGAGCCGCAGCAACCGTCGGTCGCCTCCGGGATCAGTGGCGGCGACATCGGTGACATCAACGTCGGTGGCAGCAGCGGCACAGACATCAGGGCCAGCGAGTGGTGGCGCATGGCATTTCGGAGCATTCAGAACAGATCTGGCTTATCGTTACAAAGATTGCGGGTCGGACGCAACCGGAGGCGAGACAATCATGCGTCTCCCCGAGCGCCGGACGGGAAAACCGCCCGGCGCCGCCCTCTGCGTCGCACAGCCTCCTGGTGGGCACCAGCGGGGCATTAGAGCACGACGACGCTGCCGCCGACAGCGATGATCTTCTCCCGGGCGCTGCTGGAGAACGCGTGGGCGCTCACATTCAGCGCCACGCCGATCTCCCCGTCACCCAGGACCTTCACGAGAGTGTTGCGGCGCACCGCACCAGCACCCACCAGGTCGTCCACGCCGATCTCGCCGCCCGCCGGGAACAGCTCGGCGAGAGTGGCGACATTGACAACCTGGTATTCCTTGCGGAACCGGTTCCTGAACCCCTTGAGCTTGGGCACGCGCATGTGCAGCGGCATCTGGCCGCCCTCGAAGCGGGCCGGGACCTGCTTGCGCGCCTTCGACCCCTTCGTACCGCGACCGGCGGTCTTACCCTTGGAGCCCTCGCCCCGGCCGACGCGCATCTTGGCCTTGTGTGCGCCCGGTGCGGGCTTGAGGTGGTGGACCTTGAGGCCGCGGCCGCGGGCGGCATCCGCCGTCTCCACCTCGGATGTCTTGGTCAGGTTGCTCATTCATCCACCTCCTCGACCGTGACGAGATGGGTCACAGTTGCGATCATCCCGCGCACTTCCGGGCGGTCATCGCGGACAGTAGTGGCTCTGATTCGACGAAGTCCGAGGGTCCGCAGGGTCTCGCGCTGGTTTCGCGTCCCGCCGATGTCGGAGCGGATCTGGGTGATCTTCAAGCGTGCCATCACGCACCGACCCCGGCCGCCCGGGCCCGCAACATCGCCGGCGGCGCAACGTCCTCGATCGGCAGTCCGCGGCGTGCCGCGATCTCCTCGGGACGCATGAGACCCCGCAGTGCCGCGACGGTGGCATGCACGATGTTGATCGGATTCGACGAGCCCAGCGACTTCGACAGGACGTCGTGAACGCCCGCGCACTCCAACACCGCGCGTACCGGGCCACCTGCGATGACGCCGGTACCGGGCGAGGCCGGCTTGAGCAGCACGACTCCGGCCGCGGCCTCACCCTGGATCGGGTGCGGGATCGTGGAGCCTATCCGCGGCACCTTGAAGAAGTGCTTCTTGGCCTCCTCAACGCCCTTGGCGATGGCGGCCGGCACCTCCTTGGCCTTGCCGTAACCTACACCCACAGTACCGTCCGCATCACCGACGATAACGAGGGCGGTGAAGCTGAACCGCCGACCGCCCTTGACCACCTTCGCCACCCGGTTGATGGCGACAACACGCTCGATGTAGGCGTTCTTGTCCTGCGCCGGACCGCCGCCCTGGCGGTCGCGGCGTTCCCGACGGTCAGAGCCGCCGGAGCCGCCTCCGCGGCGCTGCTGGCCTGGCATCAGTACATCTCCCTGTTCGTTTCCCTGTTCGTTGAGTTTCCGCGCGTCCAACGGCGGGGCATCAGAACTCCAGCCCGCCTTCCCTGGCGGCGTCCGCGAGCGCGGCTATCCGGCCGTGGTAGGTCCGACCACCACGATCGAACACCACCGCGGCAATTCCCGCTTGCCGGGCACGCTCGGCGACGAGTTGCCCGACGGCCTTCGCCTGTGCGGTCTTGTCGCCGTCCGTGGCACGCAGCGACACGTCCAGCGTGGACGCTGACACGAGGGTGTGGCCGGCGCTGTCGTCGATGACCTGGGCATAGATGTGACGAGCCGAGCGCGTGACCACGAGCCGCGGGCGGGCGGGTGTACCCGCGATCTTCTTGCGAATCCGCACGTGCCGGCGAAGCTTCGCCGAACGCCGCTGGGCGCTGACACTGACAGCCATGATCCGTTCCCCTACTTCCCGGACTTGCCGACCTTGCGGCGGACGACTTCGCCCTGGTACCGCACACCCTTGCCCTTGTACGGGTCTGGCTTGCGGAGCCGACGGATCTTGGCTGCCACCTCGCCGACCTGCTGCTTGTCGATCCCGTGAACGACAAAACGCGTCGGCGACTGCACCTCGAACCGGATGCCCTCCGGCGCCTTCACCGCGACCGGGTGGCTGAAACCGAGCGCGAACTCCAGATCCGAGCCGCGGGCCTGAACGCGGTAACCGACGCCGACGATCTCAAGCGCCTTCGAGTATCCGCTGGTGACCCCGGTGACCATGTTGGCCACAAGCGAACGGGTCAGACCGTGCAACGCCCGCGACCGGCGTTCGTCGTCCGGGCGGGTAACGAGCAGTTGACCGTCCTGCGCACTGACAGTGATCGGTTCCACCACAGAATGGCTGAGAGTCCCCTTAGGGCCCTTGACAACGATCGCCGAGCCGTCCATGGAGACATCCACGCCGCTGGGCACCGAGATCGGCAGCCGTCCAATGCGTGACATCGCGCGACCCCCTACCAGACGTAGGCGAGGACTTCCCCGCCTACCCTGCGCTTGTTGGCCTGCCTGTCAGTGAGCAGACCCGATGACGTGGAGATGATCGCCACGCCGAGGCCGCCCAGCACCTTGGGCAGGTTGGTCGACTTTGCGTAGACCCGCAGGCCCGGCTTACTGATGCGCTTCACTCCGGCAATGGACCGTTCCCGGTTCGGGCCGTACTTCAGCTCCACGACGAGGGACGCGCCGACGGTGCCTTCCGGCGGCTCCTCAACGTGCCATCCGGCGATGTAACCCTCCTGCTGGAGGATCTCCGCAATATGCGTTTTGATCTTGCTATTCGGCATCACCACCTGATCGTGGTATGCGCGGTTGGCATTGCGGACACGGGTCAGCATGTCCGCAATCGGATCTGTCATCGTCATGGGGCTGGAGCCTTCCTCGTGGCGGTTCCCCGGAACATCGGACCGGGGCCTGCCGCGAACCGGTGGGTGGTATGCGTCAGCAGCGGAGCTTTCCCGCTACCACGAGCTCTTGGTGATCCCGGGAAGCTCTCCACGGTGCGCCATCTGCCGCAGGCATACCCTGCACAGGCCGAACACCCGGTAGACCGACCGCGGCCGCCCACATCGCTGGCAACGGGTGTAGCCCCGCACGCCGAACTTCGGCTTGCGGTTCGCCTTTTCAATCAATGCCTTCTTCGCCATCTGCCTGCCATACCTTCTCTCTGGCCTCCGGTGGTGCGAAAAACCACAATCGCACCACCTTCGGCCGTAGCCTTCTCGCTGGCAAGCGGCGGTGCGACGAGACACGAGCGCACCGCCGCTTGCCGTCAGTTCTCCTTGAAGGGGAAGCCCAGCCCGCGAAGCAGCGCGCGGCCCTCGTCGTCGTTGGTGGCGGTCGTGACAACCGTGATGTCCATGCCGCGGACCCGGTCGATACGGTCTATGTCGATCTCGTGAAAAATCGACTGTTCGACCACGCCGAAGGTGTAGTTACCGGAACCATCGAACTGCTTCGGCGACAGGCCCCGGAAGTCACGGATACGCGGGAGGGCTACCGAGACGAGCCGGTCGAGAAACTCCCACATACGGTCACCACGCAGGGTCACCTTCGCCCCGATGGGCATGCCCTCCCGCAGTTTGAACTGCGCGATGGACTTCTTCGCCCGACGAACGGCCGGCTTCTGGCCGGTGATCGCTGTGAGGTCCCGCAGCGCGCCGTCGATGAGCTTCGCGTCCCGGGCGGCGTCGCCGACACCCATGTTGACCACGACCTTGACCACGGACGGAATCTGCATCACGTTCGGGTAGTGGAACTGCTCACGCAGGCCCGACGCGATCTCCTCGCGATACCGCAGCTTGAGCCGTGGCAACGGACGGGGTTCGGTGACTCGGGATTCGGTGATAGTAGTCATTTCGATCCCTACAGCTCGGTGCCGGTGCGGCGGGAGATCCGCACCTTCGTACCGTCGTCGTTGACGCGGTAGCCGATCCTGGTCGGACGGCCGTCGGACGGATCCACAATCATCACGTTGCTGACGTGAATGGGCGCTTCCTGGGTCACGATCCCGCCGGACTGCGAGCCGCGGGCGGAGGTGTTCACCCGGGTGTGTCGGGTGACCCTGTTCGCACCCTCGACAAGCACCTTGTCCTCAGTGGGAAAAGCCTTGATGACCTTTCCCTTGAGACCACGGTCCTTACCGGTCACGATCTGGACCGTGTCACCTTTTCTGATCTTCATTCCGGCCACGGTCACAGCACCTCCGGCGCCAGCGAAATAATCTTCATGAACTTCTTGTCACGCAGCTCCCGGCCAACCGGGCCGAAGATGCGCGTACCCCGGGGGTCGCCACCGTCCCGGATGAGCACGGCGGCGTTCTCGTCGAACCGGATGTAGGAGCCGTCGGGACGCCGGCGCTCCTTGGTGGTGCGTACGACGACCGCCTTGACCACGTCGCCGCGCTTGACGCCGGCCCCGGGCAGGGCGTCCTTCACGGTCCCGACGATGATGTCGCCGATACCGGCATAACGACGCCCCGAACCGCCGAGTACCCGAATGCACAGCAGTTCCCTGGCACCCGTGTTGTCGGCGACCCGAAGTCGCGACTCCTGCTGGATCACTTCCCGCTCCCGAACTGCGTCTGCGCCCGCCTGCCGGCGGCCGGCTCGCTAGACCCTTCCAAGACCTCCCGCGGCGCACAGAACATGATCACGCCGCCTTCGGCCCGTCATACACGATCGGCTGGTCGAGCTACTTCGCCTTCTCCAGCACTTCCACCACACGCCAGCGCTTGGTCGCTGACAGCGGCCGGGTCTCCATGAGCAGAACCCGGTCACCGACGCCGGTCGTACTGTTCTCGTCGTGTGCCTTGACTTTCTTGGTACGCCTGATGGTCTTGCCGTAAAGCGGGTGCTGAACCCGGTCCTCCACCGCGACGACCACTGTCTTGGCCATCTTCTCGCTGACCACAAGGCCCTCACGGACCTTGCGGAAACCGCGACCTGCGATCGCGGCCGGCGCAGCGGCCGGCGCAGTAGTCGGCGCGCTGGCCGCCGCCTCCGCCGGGGGGTTGCCTGTCGTCGGGGTGCCGTCCGTTGTCATCCCATTCACGCCCGTTCCGCCTGTATTGCCGCCGTTGTCTGCAACGGCTCGATGCCGTCAACCACTCCGACCACACCGGTGCCGATCAGATCAGGATCATCGACGAGACCGAGCTCACGCTCCCGAAGCACCGTGTAGATGCGCGCGATGTCGCGCCGAACGGCCTGCAGGCGACGGTTGTTGGAGAGCTGGCCGGTGGCCGCCTGAAAACGGAGGTTGAACAACTCCTCCTTGGCCTCGCGGAGTTTGTCCACCAGGTCCTGCCCGGACAGTGCCCGCAGTTCGTCCGCGGTCGCGGTAACCATCAGGCACCTCCCTCGCGGGTGACGAACCGGCACTTCATCGGAAGCTTGTGGATGGCACGCCGCATCGCCTCCCGCGCGACCGGCTCGGCCACACCCGAGAGCTCGAACATCATGCGTCCGGGCTTGACGTTGGCGATCCACCACTCCGGTGAGCCCTTGCCGGAACCCATCCGGGTCTCGGCCGGCTTCTTCGTCAGCGGTCGGTCCGGGTAGATGTTGATCCAGACCTTGCCACCACGGCGGATGTGACGCGTCATCGCGATACGCGCCGACTCGATCTGCCGGTTCGTCACATAGGCGGACTCGAGCGCCTGGATGCCGAATTCGCCGAACGCGATTTTGGTGCCACCCTTGGCTGCGCCACCACGATCGGGGTGGTGCTGCTTGCGGTGTGCGACTTTGCGGGGAATCAACATCGTCCTAGCCCTCCGTCTCCTGGGCCGCCTGTGCAGCGGGCGCGGCGGTATCGACCGGAGCCGGCGGTGCTGCCGGGGTCGGA
>NZ_CAUVXG010000003.1:49496-74020 GCF_963555885.1 Protofrankia sp. Cr2 | reverse complement strand
TCGGAGCCGACGCGGCTGCCGGAGCCGAAACCGGAGCCGGCGGGGCAGCCGCCTGCGCGCTTGGGGCAGCGACGGCCGGCGCGGGACCGGTATCGGCCGCACCGGCACTACCGCCGGCGGCACTACCCGCGCTACCGGCAGCGGCACTACCGGCAGTCGCTGCGTCGCCACCGCCACCGCCACCGCTACCACGGCCCCGCCGCTCACCCTGCCGCGCGGCAGCACGACCGGCCTCGGTGCCGCCGGTGGTGGTACCCGACGAACCCGACCGCGGCCCACGGCGCGGACGCTCCCGGCGGTGCTGGCGCTGAAGTGCCTCCTGTGCCTCCCGCTCCGCACGGCTCTGGACCACGTCACCCTTGTAGATCCAGACCTTCACGCCGATACGGCCGAAGGTGGTCCGGGCCTCGTAGAATCCGTAGTCGATGTCGGCGCGCAGCGTGTGCAGGGGCACCCGGCCTTCGCGGTAGAACTCCGAGCGGCTCATCTCTGCCCCGCCCAGGCGTCCGGAACACTGCACCCGGATGCCCTTGGCGCCGCCCTTCATCGCCGACTGCATGGCCTTGCGCATCGCCCGCCGGAAGCTGACCCGGCTCGACAGCTGCTCCGCCACGCCCTGCGCGACGAGCTGGGCGTCGACCTCAGGGTTCTTCACCTCGAGGATGTTGAGTTGGACCTGCTTGCCGGTCAGCTTCTCGAGGTCGCCGCGGATGCGGTCGGCCTCGGCGCCCCGACGTCCGATGACGATCCCCGGGCGGGCGGTGTGGATGTCCACCCGCAGCCGGCCCTGGGTCCGCTCGATGTCGACCCGACTGATTCCCGCGCGCTCCATGCCCCGGGACATCATCTTACGGATCTTCACATCCTCGCCCACATACGCCTTGTACTGCTTGTCGGCGTACCAACGAGAGGTGAACTCCGAAGTGATCCCGAGCCGGAACCCGTGCGGGTTGACCTTCTGCCCCACTACCGGGCCCTCCTTGCAGTCTGCGATGCGCCGGTCGACGCGCCGCGGGTCACCGAAACCGGTTCCCGGCTTTCAACCACGACCGTGATGTGGCTGGTCCGCTTCCGGATCCGGTACGCACGGCCCTGCGCCCGCGGACGGATGCGCTTGAGCGTCGGGCCCTCGTCGACATAGACCTCGCCGAGCCAGAGCGTGGACGGATCAAGGCCGTGATTGTGCTCGGCGTTCGCAACCGCGCTCGCGACCACCTTGTACACGTCCTCGCTGGCCGCCTGCGGGGCGAAACGGAGGATGTCAAGGGCCTCGCGGGCGGAACGGCCACGGACCAGGTCGACGACCCGACGTGCCTTGGTCGGCGATACCCGGACATAGCGGGCCGAGGCCTTCGCCCCGTCCAGGCCGGACCGGGTGAGCCCGTCTACGAGGTCGTCAGCCACGACGTGACCTCCGGTCTTCCTTGACGTGACCGCGGAAGGTCCGCGTCGGCGCGAACTCGCCGAGCTTGTGACCAACCATCCCCTCAGTGATGAACACCGGGACGTGCTTGCGGCCGTCGTGCACGGCGATGGTGTGCCCCAGCATGTCCGGGATCACCGTCGAACGCCGCGACCAGGTCTTGATGACGTTCTTCGTGCCCTTGGCGTTCTGCACGTCCACCTTCTTGAGCAGGTGGTCGTCGACGAACGGGCCTTTTTTCAGGCTACGTGGCATGGCGTGTCTCCTCCTTCCTGCTCAGAACCGATGGTCATGCGTCGAATGACACCGAGTGGGAACATTCATGATCATCGCCGCCTGTTCTGCTTCCGACGACGGATGATCAGCGCGTCGCTCGACTTACGGGTGGCACGGGTACGGCCCTCGGGGCGGCCCTTGGGGTTCACCGGATGACGGCCACCGGAGGTCTTGCCCTCACCACCACCATGTGGGTGGTCGACCGGGTTCATCGCCACACCGCGGACGGTGGGACGACGGCCCTTCCAGCGCATCCGGCCGGCCTTGCCCCAGTTGATGTTGCTCTGTTCGGCGTTGCCCACCTCGCCGACCGTCGCCCGGCACCGGACGTCGACATTGCGGATCTCACCGGAGGGCATCCGCAGTTGGGCGAAGGGACCGTCCTTGGCCACCAGTTGCACGCTTGTACCGGCGCTACGTGCGATCTTCGCTCCGCCACCGGGACGCAGCTCGATGGCATGTACCACCGTGCCGGTCGGGATGTTGCGCAACGGAAGTGCGTTACCGGGCTTGATGTCAGCGGTCGTGCCCGAGCTGACCGTGTCACCCTGCTTGAGCTTCACCGGGGCGAGGATGTAGCGCTTCTCGCCGTCGGCGTAGTGCAACAGGGCGATGCGTGCGGTCCGGTTCGGGTCGTACTCGATGTGCGCGACCTTGGCCGGCACACCGTCCTTGTCCCGCTTGAAGTCGATCAGACGGTACGCACGCTTGTGACCGCCGCCCTGGTGCCGCGTGGTGATGCGGCCGTGGACGTTGCGACCGCCCTTGGAGTGCAGCGGGCGGACCAGCGACTTCTCCGGGTGGTCACGAGTGATCTCGACGAAGTCGGCCACGCTCGAGCCACGGCGGCCGGGGGTGGTCGGCTTGTACCTGCGAATACCCATTGTTTACCTACCCGTGTCCGAGCTACGGCGCGCCGGGCACAGCGGGCGCCTGGCGGCGTTCTCGGCGGCTTGCGTACTCTGCGAGCACGCGGCACCGCCTGCGGCCTTGCCAGGCATCCCGCTGGATCCCGGCGTGGTGGTCTGTGAGCCGAACGCGATCAAGCTGCCCCGCGTGTCACGCACCAGGGCCTCCGAAGATCTCGATGGCGTCCCCGGGGGCCAGGCTGACCATGGCCCGCTTGGTGGACTTGCGGTGGCCCCAACCACCCTTGGTGCGCTTGCGCTTGCCCGAGCGGTTGATGGTGTTCACTCGCAGCACCCGGACGTTGAAGATCTGCTGGACCGCGATCTTGATCTCAGTCTTGTTCGCGTCCGGACGGACGATGAACGTGTAGACGTTGTCGTCCAGCAGGCCGTAGCTCTTCTCGGAGACGACCGGCTTGATGATCACATCACGCGGATCGGGAATCACTTGGCTTCCTCCTCGACTTCCGCGTCGTCATCAGAGCCGGTCGACGGCTCCTGGACTCCTGTTGGCTCCGCCTCGCCGACCGGAACACCGCCTTCGGCATCCCGTGCCACCGGCGGCTGCGATCGGGCCAGGAAAGCCACCAGAGCGCCCTGCGTGAACACGACGTCGTCGCTTACGAGCACGTCATAGGTGTTGAGTTGGCCGGGATCGAGCAGATGCACGGCGGGAACGTTGCGCAGGCTCTTCCAGGTGAGATCATCGTCGCGGGCCGCCACGACCAGCACCCGGCGGGTGTCCGCGATCGCCCGAAGCGCCGTGACCGCGGCCTTCGTCGACGGCGTCTCACCGGTGACCAGGGACGACACCACGTGGATCCGGTTGTTGCGCGCCCGGTCGGACAGGGCGCCGCGCAGCGCGGCGGCCTTCATCTTCTTGGGCGTCCGCTGATCGTAGGAGCGGGGCTTGGGGCCGTGGACGATGCCGCCGCCGGTGAACTGAGGGGCACGCAACGAGCCCTGACGGGCCCGCCCTGTCCCCTTCTGCCGGTACGGCTTACGCCCGCCGCCACGGACCTCGCCGCGGGTCAGCGTCGAGTGGGTGCCCTGGCGCGCTGCGGCGAGCTGAGCCACCACCACCTGGTGGATGAGCGGGACGTTCAATGCGACGTCGAACACCGCCCCGGGCAGTTGCGTGCTACTGACCTCGCCACCGGCGGGGGCGTGGACAACGATCGTGCGGGTCTCGGACCCGGCGGTGGCATCCGCGGAACCCCGCGACCGGGTGCGCGCTGACGTCGTCGCTGCGCTCATGTCGACACCTCCTCGCTGGACGTCACAGCGCTGTCGCCCGTGGCGGGCTGCTGCGCTGCCGTCTCGGTAACGGGCTCGAAGTCGGCGGGCTCGAAGTCAGCAGGGGCGGGACGCTTCGCCGCGCTGCGGACGAGCACCAGACCCCCGTCGGGGCCGGGTACCGCACCCTTGATCAACAGAAAACCGCGTTCGGTGTCGACCGCGTGGACGGTCAGGCCCGGCACGGTGACCCGCTCGTGCCCCATCCGCCCGGCCATCCGCAGGCCCTTGAACACGCGCCCGGGAGTGGCGCAGCCGCCGACCGAACCCGGCGAACGGTGCTTGCGCTCGACACCGTGGCCGGCGCCGAGACCCTTGAAGCCGTGCCGCTTCATCACACCGGCGAAGCCTTTACCCTTGGATGTTCCGGTCACATCGACCACATCACCGGCGGTGAAGACCTCGCCGGTGAGCTCCTGGCCGGGCCGGTACTTCTCGGCGTCCGCCGTGCGCAGCTCCACCAGGTGGCGCCGCGGGGGCACCCCGGCCCGCGCGAAGTGACCGCGCAGCGGCTGCGTCACCCGACGGGGATCGACCTCACCGTAACCGAGCTGGACCGCCGAGTAGCCGTCCGAATCCGACGTCCTGATCTGCGTCACCACGTTCGGGCCAGCTTTGATCACTGTGACCGGGACGATGCGGTTGTTCGCGTCCCATACCTGGGTCATCCCGAGTTTGGTGCCCAGCAGGCCCCTGTAGTTGCGATTGAGCATGACTGCGCCGGCCCCTTTAAAGCTTGATCTCGATGTCGACACCGGCTGGAAGGTCGAGGCGCATCAGCGAGTCGACCGTCTTCGGCGTCGGGTCAAGAATGTCGATCAGCCGCTTGTGTGTGCGCATCTCAAAGTGCTCGCGACTGTCCTTGTACTTGTGCGGTGACCGGATCACGCAGTAGACGTTCTTCTCCGTCGGCAGCGGCACCGGTCCCGCGACCTGCGCACCAGTCCGCGTCACCGTTTCGACGATCTTTCGCGCCGAACTGTCGATGATCTCGTGGTCGTAGGCCTTGAGCCGGATGCGGATCTTCTGTGCCGCCATGGTGGGCTTCGCCTGTCCTGTCTGTCTCGTCCGGCTCGCTGGCCCTGCAGGGTCCGTTCCCGGCCGGAGCTGCCGCCGGATGTACCGCTCGTTGACACGTCCGTGCACCGCGCGAGCGGCGGGCGCGACGACCCCGCGGGGTCTGCGGCCCGCCGCTCGCGGCGACTACTTGAGAATCTTGGTGACTCGACCGGCACCGACGGTCCGGCCACCTTCGCGGATGGCGAAGCGCAGGCCGTCCTCCATGGCGATCGGCTGGATGAGCTCAACCGTCATCTCGGTGTTGTCGCCCGGCATGACCATCTCGGTGCCCTCGGGGAGGGTCACCACCCCGGTCACGTCGGTGGTCCGGAAGTAGAACTGCGGCCGGTAGTTGTTGAAGAACGGCGTGTGGCGACCACCCTCGTCCTTGCTGAGGATGTAGACCTGCGCCTCGAAGTTGGTGTGCGGCGTGATCGACTTCGGCTTGGTGACAACCTGGCCGCGCTCGACGTCCTCGCGCTTCACACCGCGCAGAAGCAGGCCGACGTTGTCACCGGCACGCCCCTCGTCGAGCAGCTTGCGGAACATCTCCACGCCGGTGACGGTCGTCGTGGTGACATCCGGCCGGATACCGACGATCTCGACGGTCTCGCTGACCTTGACGACACCTCGCTCCACACGACCGGTGACAACCGTGCCACGCCCGGTGATGGTGAAGACGTCCTCGATCGGCATGAGGAAGGGCTTGTCGATGTCGCGCTCCGGCTCCGGGATGGAGTCGTCGACAGCCTGCATCAGTTCCAGAAGCTTCGCGCCCCATTCCTTGTCGCCCTCGAGCGCCTTGAGCGCCGAAACGCGAACCACCGGCAGGTCGTCACCCGGGAACTCATACGAGCTCAACAGCTCGCGAACCTCGAGCTCGACAAGCTCGAGAATCTCCTCGTCGTCGACCATGTCGGCCTTGTTCAGCGCCACGACGATGTAGGGCACGCCGACCTGGCGGGCGAGCAGCACGTGCTCCTTGGTCTGCGGCATCGGGCCGTCGGTCGCCGACACGACCAGGATCGCGCCGTCCATCTGGGCGGCACCCGTGATCATGTTCTTGATGTAGTCGGCATGACCGGGGCAGTCGACATGGGCGTAATGCCGGTTGTCGGTCTGATACTCGACGTGGGCGATCGAGATCGTGATACCGCGGGCCTTCTCCTCCGGCGCCTTGTCGATCTGGTCGAACGGCGTGAAGGGGTTCAGCTCCGGGTGTGCGTCGTGCAGGACCTTGGTGATAGCCGCGGTCAGCGTGGTCTTGCCATGGTCGATGTGACCGATGGTGCCGATGTTGACATGCGGCTTGTTCCGCTCGAACTTCTGCTTCGCCACGGGTGTCCCTCCAAGGACGGGTGGTGTCGTGCCGTGCTGATGATCGTGGTCGTGTCGGGCCTGGGACGGCGCAGGTGCGCCCCGCCCCGGCCACCCGTCACTCCCCGCGTGCCTTCGCGATGATTTCCTTGGCAACCCCCGCCGGGACCTCGGCGTAGGAATCGAACTGCATCGAGTAGGAGGCCCGGCCGGATGTCTTCGACCGCAGGTCTCCGACGTAACCGAACATCTCCGACAATGGAACGGTGGCCTTCACGATGCGCGCGCCGGACCGTTCGTCCATGGCCTGGATCTGCCCGCGCCGCGAGTTCAGGTCGCCGATCACGTCACCCATGTAGTCCTCGGGCGTGGTGACCTCGACCGCCATCATCGGCTCGAGCAGGACCGGGTCGGCCTTGCGGGCCGCCTCTTTGAACGCCATCGAACCGGCGATCTTGAAAGCGAGTTCGGACGAGTCGACATCGTGGTACTGACCGTCGGTCAGGGTGACCTTCACATCGACGAGGGGGTAACCGGCGAGGACACCGAACTCCATCGCCTCCTGGCACCCGGCGTCGACGGACGGGATGTATTCGCGTGGAATGCGACCGCCGCTGACCTTGTTCGCGAACTCGTAGCCACCGCCGTCACCGCCGGAGGGCTCGAGATCAATGATCACCCGGGCGTACTGCCCCGAGCCACCGGTCTGCTTCTTGTGCGTGTAGTCGACCTTTTCGATCTTGCGGCGGATGGTCTCCCGGTAGGCGACCTGCGGCTTGCCCACGTTGGCCGTGACACCGAACTCGCGGCGCATCCGGTCGACGAGCACGTCGAGATGCAGTTCGCCCATACCCGCGATGATCGTCTGACCGGTCTCCTCGTCGGTCCGGACCTGGAAGGTCGGATCCTCCTCGGCGAGGCGGCCGATGGCCGTACCCAGCTTCTGCTGGTCGGCCTTGGTCTTCGGCTCGATCGCGACGCTGATGACCGGCGCCGGGAACGTCATCGACTCCAGGATGATCGGGGCGTTCGGGTCGCAGAGCGTGTCGCCGGTGGTCGTGTTCTTCAGACCGACCACGGCGACGATCTGACCGGCACCGACACCTTCGCGGTCCTCGCGGTGGTTGGCGTGCATCTGCAGGATGCGGCCGATCCGCTCCTTGCGATCCTTGGTCGAGTTCAGCACCGGCGATCCGGCGGTGAGCCGTCCCGAGTAGACCCGGATGTAGGTCAACTTCCCGACATAGGGATCGGTCATGATCTTAAAGGCGAGCGCGGAGAACGGTTCGTTCTCATCCGGTGCACGCGAGACCTCGGTCTCTTCGCGACCCATCGCATGCCCGACTGTGACACCGATGTCCAACGGACTCGGCAGGAAGTCGATCACGGCGTCCAGCATCGGCTGCACGCCCTTGTTCTTGAACGCCGATCCGCACAGGACCGGGTTCACCGAACCGACCAGGGTCGCCCGGCGCAGCGCCGCCCGCAGCTGCTCCTCGCTGGGCACCTCGCCTTCGAGGTACAGCTCCATCAGGCTGTCGTCGTTCTCGGCGACGGTCTCGACGAGCTTGTCCCGCCACTCCTGGGCAGCCTCAGCATGGTCACGCGGGATGTCGACGATCTCGTACGAGGCGCCCTTGTCCTCGGTGTGCCAGAGCAGGCCCTTCATCGCGAGCAGGTCGATGACACCCTTGAAGTCGGCCTCGACGCCCCACGGAAGCTGGATGACAGCCGGTGTCGCGGCGAGCCGGTCGACCATCATGTCGACGCAGCGGTGGAACTCGGCGCCGACCCGGTCCATCTTGTTGACGAACGCGATCCGCGGGACGTTGTAGCGGTCAGCCTGGCGCCAGACGGTCTCGCTCTGCGGCTCGACTCCGGCTACGGCATCGAAGACCGCGACAGCACCGTCGAGGACCCGCAGCGAGCGCTCCACCTCGACCGTGAAGTCGACATGCCCCGGGGTATCGATGATGTTGATGGTGTTGTCGCGCCACGTACAGGTGGTGGCGGCGGAGGTGATGGTGATCCCCCGCTCCTGCTCCTGTTCCATCCAGTCCATGGTGGCACCGCCATCGTGGACTTCGCCGATCTTGTAGTTGACGCCGGTGTAGAAAAGGATCCGCTCGGTGGTCGTGGTCTTGCCCGCGTCAATATGGGCCATGATCCCGATGTTGCGGGTCGTGGCCAGCGCGGTAGGTACGTCAGCAGACATATCGGTTACCAGCGGTAGTGGGCGAAGGCCTTATTGGACTCCGCCATCTTGTGGGTGTCCTCGCGCCGCTTCACGCTCGCGCCGAGACCGTTACTCGCGTCGATCAGCTCGTTCATGAGGCGCTCGGTCATGGTCTTCTCACGCCGCTGCCGGGCATAACCCACCAGCCAGCGAAGCGCGAGGGTGGTACTCCGGCTCGAGCGCACCTCGACCGGCACCTGGTAGGTGGCACCACCGACTCGGCGGCTGCGCACCTCCAGCGTCGGCTTGACGTTGTCGAGGGCACGCTTGAGCGTGACCACAGGATCGTTACCGGTCTTTTCCCGAGCACCCTCGAGCGCGCCGTAGACGATCCGCTCGGCCAGCGACTTCTTGCCGCTCAGGAGAACCTTGTTGACCAGCGCTGTCACCAGCGGTGAGCCGTAGACCGGATCGACGACGACGGGATGCTTGGGAGCCGGGCCCTTGCGTGGCATCAGGCCTTCTCCTTCTTCGCTCCGTACTTGCTGCGCCCCTGCTTGCGGTTGCGGACGCCCTGAGTGTCCAGCGTCCCGCGGACAATCTTGTAGCGGACGCCCGGAAGGTCCTTCACCCGGCCGCCGCGGACCAGGACGATCGAGTGCTCCTGCAGGTTGTGCCCCACCCCCGGGATGTAGGCGGTGACCTCCATCCCGCTGTGGAGCCGGACACGGGCGACCTTGCGAAGCGCCGAGTTCGGCTTCTTGGGCGTGGTCGTGTAGACCCGGGTGCACACGCCACGACGCTGCGGGCTCCCCTTGAGTGCCGGGGTCTTGGTCTTCTCGACCTTGTCCTGCCGGCCCTTGCGGACCAACTGCTGGATCGTCGGCAACGCCGCTCCCGTTCCTCTTCCGTCCCTGCCGGTACCTGCCGGTATGTCGGCTGTGTCCGACCCACGCGGTCGGGTGTGTCGCACCCCCTCGGAAAACCGTCGGGAAACCCGAGCGGTCTGCCATGGGAGTGCGCCCGTCCACCTGAGGTGGGGCCGGGCCGTCCGAAGTCGCCGCCGGCCCGGCAGGACGGGCCACGGCGCCACTGGATGGCGCAAGACACAGGTCAAACGTGCAGCGCACAGCGCCGCAGAAGGCGAGACTACCGAACGGGCAACCGATGTGTCGAATCGGGGGTCCCGGATGGTGGCGGAGCCACTAGCCGGCGGACGGCAGCTTCCGCAGCTTGCAGACGAAAAAGCCCTCGAAATCCTTGCCCGGGAGGATCCGGCGGGCTCCGGCGAGCGCCGGATCAAACGTCTCCGAGCGCCAGTGCCGCAGGCCCGGCCGCCATGCGCCCGGCGCCCAGCCGTCGATGTCGACCTCGATCGGGCACACCTGCACGGGGTGGTGGCGCAACAGGTAGCTCAACGGAGCCTCGTTCTCCTCCGGCCCGAACGTGCACGTGGAGTAGACGAGGATGCCGCCGGGGCGCAACAGGCGACAGGCCGCGACCAACATCTTGCGCTGCAGCCAGCCGTAGTTCGTCACCCGTTCCTCGCTCCAGTACCGCAGCGTGGCGGGGTCACGCAGGTCGACCAGGCCCTCACCGGTGCATTGGGCGTCCAGTAGGACGCGGTCGAATCGCCCCTCGACGAACTTGTCCGCGTACTGGGCCGGGTGACAGGTGGCGGCGGCGAGCCGGACGTGGAACTGCCGCGTCACCTCGCGCAGCTTGTCCAGCCGGGGCTTGATGCCGTCGTTCGCCCACAGGCTCGCGTCATTGCCGACCAGCGCGGCGATGTGTGCCGTCTTGCCGCCTGGTGCCGCGCACAGGTCGATGATCGACTCCCCCGGCGCCGGATCGAGGGCAAGCGCGGGCACGAGGCTGGAAATGTTCTGGATGTAGGCGTGGCCACCGGTGAAGATCTCCGAGGCGGAAAGGACCCGCTTCTCACCGCCGAGGAGGTATCCGTCGGGGCACCAGCCGAGCGGCTCGAGGGTGAGCCCGAGCGCAGCGATGCCACGGCGGACCTCGTCCGTTCCCAGGGGCGACAACCGGTTCACCCGGACACCGATGCGCCGGTCGACGCACAGGCGCGCGACGACCTCGGACTCCGCCATGTCGAGGATCTCACTCAGCCGCCGGACGAACAGCGTTCGTTTCCGGCTTCCGCCACCGACCCGCGCACCCCCGGCCACCGGTGAGACACTACCGAACCCGCCCACCCGGCAAATGCGGTGGATGCGGTGGATGCGGTGGATGCGGTGGATGCGGTGGATGCGGTGGACAACCCACCTACCGCCGACGTCATCCGCAGCAATCTGCGGGCACGTTTCCCGGCACCACCGCAAATGGTTCTGGCGGCTGCACCGACGCGCAAATCCCCAACGATATCGAGCCCTGGGCCACTCCCTATGTGTCACCTTCGAGACTGATTACCCGCGCACTACGGACGGTGTGAGCCGAGTCATGATGTTGGATCCTTGCCGACTAATCCAGGCCCCGATAACTTCGATTTCGTCACCGTCAGTTCGGATGACTACGATGGAGGAATAATGCCTACTTCTCTCCGGCATCTCGACCACAATCAGGAAATCATGCCGTCAAGTGCCTTCGGGCTGGTCATCGAGGTATCCGAGGACGTGGAAATCTCCGTTTTCAGCGCGACTGAAGCCGTTGAGAGGCCGATCCTCGCATCGCTGGTCACCCGCGCCCCGGCGGACGGCGACGGTAACGCCTCGGGACAGGAACTGCTGAGTATCCGTACCGGCGGTGGGCGCCCGATCCCAGCTCCAATCCCGGCCCCGGCCGGCAACGGCAACGGCACCACGGCTGGCGCCGGTACCGATGAAACCACCATCGACGACGCCGCCGGACACCACGATCATGATCGCATACCGGTCGGAATCGCGGATATTCAGCGCAGCGACGGCTGAGTCCCGAACCGAAACGTCAGGCAAGCGGTTCACAAGATGACAGCATCTCGCCGGTCGCCCACCGAGGCCAACGGATGGCTCGGGCAACCGAACCATCCGCAGACCTCGGTGAGGATGGCCCTGCGCAAGACATCCGTGACTGTCTCGTGGCTGTACGGGCGTCTGTTCTCCTGGCTTACCGGGAACCCCGACGCCGTTCGGATCGAGCATTTCATCAGGGATCAGAACAGAGCAGCCATGGCACACGCCGGGCTCTCGGTACTCGGCGCGACGGCCTTGATCGTGGCCCCGTTCGCAATCCGCGACCTGATTGACGACTGGCTGCTCCAGCTACGGACGAGCGGAATACTTCTCCCTGTTCTCCTCATCCTCGGCGCTTTTGTGCTCAGCGCCGTCGTCGCCACCCTCCGGTACATACTGATCGGATATCTCAGCGAGCGGCTGGCCTTCCGGATCCGCCGCGACCTGCACGAGCACGCTGTTGCCCTGCCGTTTCCCCGCTTCATGCGGACCCGACACGGGGATGTCGTCACCCTCTTCACCATTGATACGGCCAAGGTACAGATCGCCGGCGCAGTCTGTCTTCCGGCCGTCGCGACGATGGCAGTCGAACTCGTCGTCGCCGGCGTGGTCGCCTTCCTGCTGGAGTGGCGGCTCGCGTTCGCGGTTGCGGTGATCGGTGTGATTCCCCTCGTCCTGCTACGGCGCATTCGCGCACGGGTCCGGGAGATCAGCCGGGTGGAAGCCGAGCGCCATACCCGGATGGTCGATCACGTCATCGAGCTGACCGGGCCGGCGGGAGCGCTGCACCTGCGTGCGTTCCGGGCGCAGGGCGTCGGCCAGGAGGAGTTCGAACGACTGGACTCCGCCATCGCGACAGCGCTCCGTACACGTGTCCAGGTGTTCGCCCGTCTGCAGCTCATCTCCGCGGGCAGTTCGGTGCTGACGACCATAGCCGCGATCGGGCTCGGGGTATGGCTCTCGCTGGAGCAGATAATGACGACCGGCACCTTCGTGGCGTTCCTCAGCGTGCTCCTGCTGGCCTTTCGTTCAATCACCGGATTCGCGGATCTGCGCACCCGGTTGTTTGACGGCGAGTCCTCCCTCCTTCGCATTCTGGCTTTCCTGGACATTCCGTTGGACCTTCCTCGCGTCACGGACCGCAGCAACGTTCGGCCACTGGCGATGATCGATCGACCGCGGCCGCCGGAGGAAACCGTGTCGCGAGCCGAACCGGCGGTGTCAGAACCGGCGAGTGTTCCCCGACCGCCCGTTCACGGCGATCTCGTCCTGGCGAACGTCTCGTACTCCTACGCACCGGACGTGCCCGTACCCACCTGGGCGGTCCGCTCGGTGGACATCGTCGTGCGCAAAAGCGAGATGGTTGCCGTCGTCGGATTCAGCGGCGCGGGCAAAACCACGCTCTGCTATCTGGCGAGCGGCCTGCTCACGCCCACCGCCGGGCGGGTTCTGCTGGGCGGACGGGACGTCGCTGAACTCACCGCCGAACAGGCGCGAGCCGCGGTCGGCTTTGTCTCCCAGGAAGCGTTCACCCAGCGCCGCACCATCGCCGAGAACCTGAGGTTCGGGAATCCGTCGGCGACCGCGGACGAACTCTGGGCCGCGCTCGATGCGACCGGTCTCGTCACCCTTGTCCGATCCCTGCCGGACGGGATCCACACCCCGATCGGATGCGACGGCTATGAGATCTCGGGTGGGGAACGACAGCGACTGGCCATCGCCCGGGTCCTGGTCCAGAACCCGCGAACGGTCATCCTCGACGAAGCCACGTCGAACCTGGACGCGCTGACCGAGGAAATGCTTCGGACCTCGTTCGAACGTCTTCTCGCCGATCGCAGCTGTCTGATCGTCGCCCATCGAATGACGATGACCGTCGCGGCCAACCGTATCTACGTGATGGAAAAAGGCACCGTGGTGGAGGCCGGCCCACATGACCGGCTGGTCACAACCGGTGGAATCTACGCCCAACTGAGCCGCGGCCGGATGGGACGGATACCCAGAAGGGAAAACGGCCACGGCGCGCCCCGGACGGTGGGCTGACCGGCGGCCCCACTCAAGCCGGCCCGGCCAAAGGGCGTGCGAACATCGCTCCTCCCGCACGCCCGGCGGCCCCACTCAAGCCGGCCCGGCCAAAGCGGCCCGGCCAAAGCGGCCCGTGTGATCGTGTCCCTGCGGACATGACCACACGGGCCGCTCGTCGGTCGTGGAGAACCGGAACCCACACCGACGGTTCTCGGGTCTGCGGGTGGCCTGGAGGGCTACCCGCAGACGCCGAGCTTCCTACCGGTATTCGCCTCCTGTACTGCGGTAGTCGAAGTCATCCAATGGCACAGCCTGACCACTACCGGTACCGAACGCCCCGTACTCGACGGTCGCGCCATCCTCGTAGCCACCGCCCACCGAGTACATGGACGCCCGCGCCTCCTCGGTCGGCTCGACCCGGATGTTGCGGTACCGGGCGATGCCGGTACCCGCCGGGATGAGCTTGCCGATGATGACGTTCTCCTTCAGCCCGACCAGCGAGTCCGACCGGGCGTTGATCGCGGCATCGGTGAGCACTCGCGTCGTCTCCTGGAAGGACGCCGCCGACAGCCACGACTCGGTCGCGAGGGATGCCTTGGTGATGCCCATGAGGACCGGACGGGCCGATGCCGGCTGGCCGCCGGACTCGACGACCCGACGGTTCTCCTCTTCGAAGCGCGCCCGCTCGACCAGCTCACCGGGTAGGAGCGTGGTCTCGCCCGACTCCAGCACGTTCACCCGCTTGAGCATCTGCCGGATGATGATTTCTATGTGCTTGTCGTGAATGGACACACCCTGCGAGCGGTACACCTCCTGGACCTGGTCGACCAGGTGCAGCTGCACCTGGCGCGGGCCGAGGATGCGCAGCACCTCGTGCGGGTCGACAGCGCCATCGACGATCTTCTGGCCGACTGCGATGTGTTGGCCTTCCTCGACCTTCAGACGCGCGCGGCGGGACACCGGGTAGGCGATCTCCTCGCCACCGTCGTCGGGCACAACGACGATCTTGAGTGTCTTCTCGGTTTCCTCGACGCGCACCCGTCCGGCGACCTCGCTGATCGGAGCCTTGCCCTTGGGGGAACGGGCCTCGAAGAGCTCGACCACACGCGGTAGACCCTGGGTGATGTCGTCGCCGGTGGCCACGCCACCGCTGTGGAAGGTACGCATGGTCAGCTGAGTGCCCGGCTCGCCGATCGACTGGGCCGCCACGATACCCACGGCCTCGCCGACGTCCACGAGCTTGCCGGTCGCCAGCGACCGGCCGTAGCACTGTGCGCACACACCCATTCGAGCGGCGCAGGTGAGCGCGGAGCGCACCTTCACCGATTCGATGCCGGCATCGATGATCTGCCCGATGACCACATCGCCGAGGTCGGTGCCGGCGGGCACCACGACATCGCCCGCGGCGTTCACCGCATCGGATGCGAGCGTCCGCGCGTAAGCCGCGGTCTCGGCGTAACGGTCGCGGACGAGCGCTCCGTCCGCTCCCTTGCGGGCGATACGGGTGCCGATGCCGCGCTCGGTGCCGCAGTCGTCCTCGCGGACGATGACATCCTGGCTGACGTCGACCAGCCGCCGGGTCAGATACCCTGAGTCAGCGGTTCGCAACGCCGTGTCGGCCAGACCCTTACGGGCGCCGTGCGTGGAGATGAAGTACTCCACCACGCTCAGGCCCTCACGGAAGTTGGCCTTGATCGGGCGCGGGATGATCTCACCCTTCGGGTTGGCGACCAGTCCGCGCATGCCGGCGAGCTGCCGGATCTGCATCATGTTTCCGGCGGCCCCGGAGTTGACCAGCACGGCGACCGGGTTGGTCGGCGGGAAGTTCGCCTCCATCGCCTCGGCGACCTTGCCGGTCGCCTCGTTCCAGATCTGCACGAGTTCGCCACGGCGCTCGTCGTCGGACAGGAAGCCCCGGTCGAACTGCTTCTGCACCCGCTCGGCGCGCTGCTCGTACTCGTCGAGGATCTGCTTCTTGTTCGGCGGCGCAACGACATCCTCGATCGCGACGGTCACGCCGGACCGGGTGGCCCAGTAGAAACCGGCGCTCTTGAGCGCGTCCAGCGTCGCGGCCACCTGGATCTTCGGGTAGCGCTCGGCCAGGTCGTTGACGATCACGGCCTGGGCCTTCTTGTTCATCATGTAGTTGAGAAACGGATATCCCACCGGAAGCGCTTCGTTGAGCAGGCAGCGACCGAACGTGGTCTCCAGCGTGAACGGTTCACCACTGACCCAGCCCGGCGGCGGAGTCCAGTCGAGCGGCGGTGTGGTGTCGCGCAGCCGAACCTTGACCTTCGCCTGCAGTGCGATCTCCCGCGCGTCAAAGGCCATCTGAGCCTCGGCCACGCTGGAGAACGCCCTACCCTCGCCGATCGCGCCCTCGGCCAGCCGGCTGAGGTGGAACACCCCGGTGACCATGTCAAGGCTCGGCATGGCCAGCGGACGCCCGGAGGCCGGCGACAGGATGTTGTTGCTCGACAGCATCAGGATGCGCGCCTCGGCCTGCGCCTCGGCGGACAGCGGCAGGTGCACAGCCATCTGGTCACCGTCGAAGTCCGCGTTGAACGCGGTGCAGACCAGCGGGTGGATCTGGATGGCCTTGCCTTCGACCAACTGTGGCTCGAACGCCTGGATACCGAGGCGGTGCAGGGTCGGTGCCCGGTTGAGCAGCACCGGATGCTCGGTGATGACCTCTTCGAGCACATCCCAGACGACCGGGCGGGCCCGCTCCACCATCCGCTTGGCGGACTTGATGTTCTGCGCGTGGTTGAGATCGACCAGCCGCTTCATCACGAACGGCTTGAACAGCTCGAGCGCCATCTGCTTGGGCAGACCGCACTGGTGCAGCTTCAACTGCGGCCCGACGACGATGACAGAACGGCCGGAGTAGTCGACCCGCTTACCGAGCAGGTTCTGGCGGAAGCGCCCCTGCTTGCCTTTGAGCATGTCCGACAACGACTTGAGCGGGCGGTTACCCGGGCCGGTGACCGGCCGGCCGCGGCGGCCGTTGTCGAACAGCGCGTCGACGGCCTCCTGCAGCATCCGCTTCTCGTTGTTGACGATGATCTCAGGGGCGCCGAGATCGAGCAGCCTCTTGAGCCGGTTGTTACGGTTGATCACCCGACGGTAGAGGTCATTGAGGTCGGATGTCGCGAACCGCCCACCGTCGAGCTGCACCATCGGGCGCAGGTCCGGCGGAATGACCGGGACGCAGTCGAGCACCATCCCGTTCGGGGAGTTGCGGGTGTTCAGGAACGCCGAGACCACCTTGAGACGCTTCAGCGCCCGAGCCTTCTTCTGCCCCTTGCCACTGCGGATGGTCTCCCGCAGCGATTCGGCCTCTGCGGCCAGGTCGAAGTCGACGAGCCTGCGCTGCAGCGCCTCGGCGCCCATGCCGCCTTCGAAGTACTGCCCGAAGCGGTCCCGCAGTTCGCGGTAGAGCAGCTCGTCCGGCTCGAGATCCTGGACCTTCATGCCCTTGAAGCGGTCGAACACCCGCCCAAGATCATCAATCTTGCGCTGGACGCGGTCGCGGATCTGGCGCATCTCGCGCTCAGCCGCCTCCCGGACCTTGCGCCGGGCATCGCCCTTGGCACCCTCGGCCTCCAGCTGCGCGAGGTCCGCCTCAAGCTTCTTCTGCCGCGTCTCGACGTCGGCGTTCTTCTTGTCCTCGAGATGCTGCTTCTCGACGGAGATCCGCGCCTCGAGGGTGGGCAGGTCGCGGTGACGCGCCTCGACGTCCACATTTGTGATCATGTAGGCAGCGAAGTAGATGACCTTTTCAAGGTCCTTCGGCGCAAGGTCGAGCAGGTAGCCGAGCCGGCTCGGCACACCCTTGAAGTACCAGATGTGGGTGACCGGCGCGGCCAACTCGATGTGGCCCATCCGCTCACGACGCACCTTGGCGCGAGTGACCTCGACACCACAGCGCTCACAGATGATGCCCTTGAAGCGAACGCGCTTGTATTTGCCGCAGTAGCACTCCCAGTCCCGGGTCGGACCGAAGATCTTCTCGCAGAAGAGCCCGTCCTTTTCCGGCTTCAGGGTGCGGTAGTTGATTGTCTCCGGCTTCTTGACCTCGCCGTGTGACCACTGGCGGATGTCGTCCGCCGTGGCGAGGCCGATGCGCAGCTCGTCGAAGAAGTTGACGTCGAGCACGTGTCTTCTCTCTCTGCCGTCTGGCTGCCCCCCCATCGCCGGCGGGCATTGCGAGTATTGGCGGCGACGGGGGGCTTCTGCCGTCAGTTATTCCAAGGTCGGCGGGGACGCCGGGAAACGATCAGTGCATTCGGGCTACCGGACGCCGTGACCCGGCGGGTCCCTGATCACCAACCGCGGGTCACGGCCACTGGTAGCGCCGTCGATCGATCCTCACGGCCGGCGGTCATCAGGTTCCCTTGGGGGCCTGCGGGCGCGCAGGTGGAGCCATGCTTGCGCGCCCCTCGGCCGACTAGTCGTCAGACCTCCTCAACGCTGCTCGGCTCACGCCGGGACAGATCGATACCGAGCTCTTCCGCGGCCCGGAAGACATCCTCATCGGTGTCGCGCATTTCAATGGAGACACCGTCACTGGAGAGAACCTCCACATTCAGACACAGTGACTGCATTTCCTTGATGAGGACCTTGAAGGACTCCGGAATGCCGGGTTCGGGTATGTTCTCGCCCTTGACGATGGCCTCGTAGACCTTGACACGGCCCAGGACGTCGTCGGACTTGATGGTCAGCAACTCCTGGAGGGCGTAGGCGGCACCGTACGCTTCCAGCGCCCACACCTCCATCTCACCGAAGCGCTGCCCACCGAACTGCGCCTTACCACCCAGCGGTTGCTGTGTGATCATGGAGTACGGACCGGTCGACCGCGCGTGGATCTTGTCGTCGACCAGGTGCAGCAACTTGAGGATGTAGATGTAGCCGACCGCTACCGGGTACGGATACGGCTCGCCCGTCCGGCCGTCGAAGAGCTGCGCCTTACCGCTGGAGCCGATCAGCTGGTCACCGTCACGGTTGGCCAGCGTCGAGGCGAGCAGACCGGTGATCTCCTCCTCCCGGGCGCCGTCGAACACCGGCGTCGCCACGTTGGTGTCGGGCGGCGCCTGATGCGCGCCGATACCACGCAGGCGCTCCTTCCAGTCCTCGACGCCGTCGTCGACCTGCCAGCCGGTCTTGGCCACCCAACCGAGATGGGTCTCCAGGATCTGGCCGATGTTCATACGACGCGGCACACCGTGCGGGTTGAGCACGACGTCCACCGGGGTGCCGTCCGACAGGAACGGCATGTCCTCGGCAGGAAGGATCTTCGCGATGACACCCTTGTTTCCGTGCCGGCCGGCCAGCTTGTCACCATCGGTGATCTTGCGCTTCTGGGCGACGTACACGCGGACGAGCTCGTTCACCCCGGGCGGCAGCTCGTCGCCGTCCTCGCGGGCGAACACCCGGACCCCGATGACCTTGCCGGACTCGCCGTGCGGGACCTTCAGCGAAGTGTCGCGGACCTCCCGGGCCTTCTCACCGAAGATCGCGCGTAGCAGCCGCTCCTCCGGGGTCAGCTCGGTCTCGCCCTTGGGCGTGACCTTCCCGACCAGCACGTCACCGGGCGAGACCTCAGCGCCGATCCGGATGATCCCGCGCTCGTCGAGGTCGGCCAGGACCTCCTCGGCGACGTTGGGGATATCCCGGGTGATCTCCTCGGGGCCGAGCTTGGTGTCACGGGCGTCGACCTCGTGCTCCTCGATGTGGATCGAGGACAGCACGTCGTCCTGGACGAGCCGTTGGGAGAGGATGATCGCGTCCTCGTAGTTATGCCCCTCCCAGGGCATGAACGCAACCAGGAGGTTCTTACCCAGCGCCATCTCGCCGTTGTCGGTGCATGGACCGTCCGCGATGACCTGACCGGCAAGGACGCGGTCGCCCTCGTCGACGATCGGCTTCTGGTTGATGCACGTCCCCTGGTTGGACCGGCGGAACTTCGCCATCCGGTAGGTACGCCGGGTACCGTCGTCGTGCATCACGGTGATGTAGTCGGCGGACAGGTCCTCGACGACGCCGGACTGTGTGCAGACAACCACATCGCCGGCATCCTTGGCCGCGCGGGCCTCCATGCCGGTACCGACCAGCGGTGCCTCGCTGCGCAGCAGCGGGACGGACTGGCGCTGCATGTTCGAGCCCATCAGAGCGCGGTTGGCGTCGTCGTGCTCAAGGAACGGGATCATGGCTGTGGCCACCGACACCATCTGGCGCGGCGAGACGTCCATGTAGTCGACCTCGTCCGGCGGGATGAACTCGACCTCGCCGCCCTTGCGGCGCACCAGGACGCGGTGCTCGGCGAACGAACCGTCGGCGGTCAGCGGCGCGTTCGCCTGTGCGATGACGTGCCTGTCCTCCTCGTCCGCGGTGAGGTAGTCGATCTTGTCTGTGACCCGACCGGCCACGACCTTGCGATAGGGCGTCTCGACGAAGCCGAACGGGTTGACCCGCGCGAACGTCGACAGCGAACCGATCAGACCGATGTTCGGGCCTTCCGGCGTCTCGATCGGGCACATCCGGCCATAGTGGCTGGGGTGAACGTCGCGGACCTCGAAGCCGGCCCGTTCCCGGGACAGACCACCAGGGCCGAGCGCGGACAGGCGCCGCTTGTGGGTAAGGCCCGCCAGCGGGTTGGTCTGATCCATGAACTGGGACAACTGGCTGGTGCCGAAGAACTCCTTGATGGAGGCGACGACCGGCCGGATGTTGATGAGCGTCTGGGGAGTGATCGCCTCGACGTCCTGGGTGGTCATCCGTTCCCGGACGACCCGCTCCATCCGGGCGAGACCGAGCCGCACCTGATTCTGGATCAGCTCGCCGACCGTACGCAACCGACGGTTACCGAAGTGGTCGATGTCATCCACGTCATATGACTTGTCCTTGCCCGCATGCAGCTGCACGACATATTCGATCGTGCGGACGACGTCATCCTCGGTGAGGACGCCCACGTCATGCGGGACGTCGACGCCGAGCTTCTTGTTCACCTTGTAGCGGCCGACCTTCGCCAGGTCGTAACGCTTCGGGTTGAAGAAGAGGTTCTCCAGCAGCGTCTGGGCCGACTCGCGCGTCGGCGGCTCACCTGGCCGCAGCTTGCGGTAGATGTCGAGCAACGCGTCGTCCTGGCTGGACGTGTGGTCCTTCTCCAGCGTCACCCGCATCGACGGAAAGTCACCGAAGCGCTCAAGGATGCGCGCTTCATCCCAACCGAGCGCCTTGAGCAGCACGGTCACCGACTGGCGGCGCTTGCGGTCGATACGCACACCGACGGTGTCCCGCTTGTCGACCTCGAACTCCAGCCAGGCACCCCGGGACGGGATGACCTTGCAGGAGAACAGATCCTTGTCCGACACCTTGTCGATGGTCTTCTCGAAGTACACACCGGGCGAACGCACGAGCTGACTGACGACAACCCGCTCGGTCCCGTTGATGACAAAGGTGCCCTTCGGAGTCATAAGCGGAAAATCGCCCATGAACACAGTCTGGCTCTTGATCTCACCGGTGTTGTTGTTGGTGAACTCGGCCGTGACGAACATCGGGGCCGAGTACGTCATATCCTTGTCCTTGCACTCCTCGACGGAGTACTTCGGCGGTTCGAAACGGTGGTCGCGGAACGACAGTGACATCGAACCCGAGAAGTCTTCGATAGGAGAAATCTCCTCGAAGACCTCTTCGAGACCCGACGTGACGGGTACGTCGTCACGACCGGCGTCGATGGCTTCCTGGACCCGTTCCGCCCACGCCTCATTGCCGATCAGCCAGTCAAAGGACTGGGTCTGCAGGGCGAGAAGATCGGGGACCTCGAGAGGCTCGATGATCTTTGCGAACGAGATGCGGGAGGAGTTAGGCGAGGCGGCCAAGGTGGTCCTTCCGGTGGCCTGATCGTCGGGCTGGCGGTGCTCGTGCGTCCTTGGGCCGCCGACAACGCGATCATGATTCTTCTCACGTTGCCCTCGGCCTCCTCGAACAATCCGGCGAAGGGTGGTCGGGTGATCAGTGTCTCGCTACGGTTATGCGGGAGTGTCGGCGGGGGTAGTCCAACGGAGCGCGCTGCTGCCCCGCGGTGCGGGCAGAGGCGACACGGGCGTCGACGAGTAGTCCGTCACGACATCTTCCGAAGGAGGACCCCTGTGTGGGAGGGTCATCCCGGGCTGGTGACGCGGCGGCGGTTCGGTGGCAGGTTGCGGTCAACGGTCTCGCTCGGATTACCTCGGTCCTTACGTCTGGACGGCCGCGCCACGGGACGCGGTTGCGCGCGGGGCCGGACCGTCGCGTACCCGAAGAAACCGCGAGCGCACGACGAAAGGGCAGCCCAAACGAGCAGTGTAGCCGATGGCCGCACTGCTGGCAAGGCTGCTCGACAGGTATGTCTCACCGCTTCCCGATGATGGAACTCCGTCCCGGGTGAGGTCGTCAACCCCAACCGGAAGACTGCTGCCGGGCGCGCTGACAACACGGCACCGCAGCAGCTCACCGTAACAGCTCGCCGTAACAACTGTAGAACTTGCGTAGCACCGCGCACTCGGCCTGAGGACACCCATCATGATCGGACCGTCGCGGTCCGGTCACGGCCCGGCGGTATCCGGTGACGACACGCAGTCGACGACAGACCCGCGAGGGACGGGCTTGCCGACGACCTGTCGGAAGGTGCCCGACAACCGGTCGGACCGCCGTTGCCCACCTTGTCGGTGACGAGCGGCGGCCCGACCGATCAGTGCCTACGTGCCGGTGCCTACGTGCCGGTGCCTACGTGCCGGTGCCTACTTGACGGTGACCGTGGCCCCAGCGCCCTCGAGCGCGACCTTGGCCTTCTCCGCAGCTTCCTTGGTGGCCTTCTCCAGGACCGGCTTCGGTGCGCCGTCGACGAGGTCCTTGGCCTCCTTCAGGCCCAGGCTGGTCAGCGCGCGGACCTCCTTGATGACCTGGATCTTCTTGTCGCCGACAGCGGTGAGGATGACGTCGAACTCGTCCTGCTCCTCGACAGCCGGCGTGTCAGAGGCGGGACCCGCGCCGCCGGCCACGGCGACCGCGACCGGGGCTGCCGCGGTCACACCGAAGGTGTCCTCGAACTGCTTCACGAACTCCGACAGCTCCAGCAGCGTCATTTCCTTGAACGCGTCCAGCAGCTCGTCGGTCGACAGCTTCGCCATCGTGGCGGTCCTTCCGGTTGTGATGGCACGCCGCCCGTGGCGGGTACCGGGAACTGGTGTGGAGTATCTGGTTCGGGCCGAACGGACTGCTCTATTCCGCGCTCGGGTCCGCCGCGGCCGCTCCGTCTGTGGCCGCTCCGTCTGTGGCCGACGCCTCAGCCTGGGGGGCTTCGGACACGGGCAGCTCGGCCTCCCGCTTAGCACGCAATGCCTCGGCCAGGCGAGCCGCCTGGGACAGCGGCGCCGCGAACAGGCGGACCGCCTGGGCCAGCGACCCGTTCAGCGCGCCGGCGAGCTTGGCGAGCAGCACCTCGCGGGACTCGAGATCGGCAAGCTTGCGAATGTCGTCTGCCGACATCGACCGGCCCTCGACGACCCCACCCTTGACGATCAGGGCGGGATTGGCGCGGGCGAAGTCACGCAGGCTCTTGGCCGCCTCGACCGGGTCGCCGGTGACGAACGCGACCGCGGTCGGGCCGACCAGAAGTTCGTCCAGACCCGTGACGCCCGCCTGTGCGGCGGCAATCCTGGTCAGGGTGTTCTTCACCACGGCGTAATCGGTGCCCGCGCCCAGCGAGCGGCGTAGCTCGGTGAGCTGGCTCACCGTCAACCCGCGGTACTCGGTGAGTACGGCCGCGGACGCGCCCCGGAACGAGTCGACGATCTCTGTTACCGCGGCGACCTTTTCCGGCTTCGCCATCGGGCTCCTTCATGGGGTCTGGCCAGTCGCCCGAAAGATGCCGGATAACGACAAACGCCCCGGCGCAGGCGCACGGGGCTGAAGTACCGGGGAGCACGCGGACAACCGCTAGCCCCGGGGCAACGCTCCCTCACCTGCGCGGGTCGCCCGGTCGTACCGGACCTTCGGTCGTCCCGGAACAGGACGACGACCAGCGGTCTTCGGTTTGGTTCCTGTCAGATTGTACACGGACCGACCAGACACGGACCGACGAACAGGCAGCCGGTGCCGCGACGTGCGGGCGGGCACCGTCCGGAGCCCCGAACAGCCGGAGCCCCGGCACCTGGACGGGGGACCGCCCGAAAGAATCAGACCGTGGCATCCTCAAGAAGATTACGGGTACGGCTGGGATCGACCAGGATTCCCGGGCCCATCGTCGTCGTAAACGTGATCTTCTTCAGATAACGACCCTTGGACGCCGACGGTTTCACCCGGACGATCTCATCCAACGCGACACCGTAGTTTTCGATCAACTGCTCATCGGTGAAGGCAGTCTTCCCGATCACGATATGCAGGTTGCCCTGCTTGTCCACCCGAAAATTGATCTTTCCGCCCTTGATGTCCTGGACGGCCTTGGCGATGTCGAGAGTGACGGTACCGGTCTTGGGATTCGGCATGAGCCCCCGTGGCCCCAGGATCCGGGCGATGCGACCGACCTTCGCCATCTGGTCGGGCGTCGCGACCGTCGCGTCGAAGTCCAGGAAACCTTCCTGGATCCGCTGAACAAGATCGTCGCTGCCGACGATATCCGCGCCCGCGGCGGATGCCTCGGCTGCCTTCTCACCGACGGCGAAAACCGCGACCCGCGGCGACTTGCCGGTTCCGTGCGGCAGGTTCACGGTGCCGCGGACCATCTGGTCGGCCTTGCGCGGGTCGACACCCAGGCGCAGCGCGACCTCGACCGTCGCGGCGTACTTGGTGGTGGAAGTCTCCCGGGCCAACTGAACGGCCTCCAGCGGCGTGTACAGGCGGTCCGCTTCGATCTTCTCGAAGGCTGCTCGGTATGCCTTGCTGCGCTTCACGTGTGTCTCCTCGTGGTCATGGCGGGCAGCCCCGGCGGGCGCCCTCCCACAGTCGTTCCGTGCTCGGATGAACGTGCCGCTCCTTGATCCACACCCCTACTGCCGGGCGCTCTTAGTGGTCGGCGCCGGAAGTTCGTCCAGGGTCTGCCGGCGCCAGGCGGCGCCTCG
>NZ_CAUVXG010000003.1:0-49031 GCF_963555885.1 Protofrankia sp. Cr2 | reverse complement strand
CTGGCATCCGACACCCCCCGAACAACTTCCGGCGCCGACCACTTAGCCGCTGACGGTTATACCCATGGACCGCGCGGTCCCGGCAATGATCTTCTCGGCGGCTTCCAGGGTGGTCGCGTTGAGGTCGGGCAGCTTGGTCTGGGCGATCTGGCGGATCTGCTCCGCAGTGAGGTTCGCCACCTTGGTGCGGTGCGGAACACCGCTGCCCTTTTCTATTCCAGCGGCCTTGAGGATGAGCCGCGCCGCCGGCGGGGTCTTGGTGACAAAGGTGAACGAACGGTCGTCGTACACGGTGATCTCGACCGGGACGACATTCCCACGCTGCGACTCGGTGGCCGCGTTGTACTGCTTGCAGAACTCCATGATGTTGACACCGTGCTGGCCGAGCGCCGGGCCGACCGGAGGCGCAGGTGTCGCCACACCGGCGTTGATCTGGAGTTTGATGATGGCCGAGATCTTCTTCTTCTTGGGAGGCATGGTGTCGTTTCTCTCTGGGTTTCCTGGGGTCTCCGTCGGTGCAGAAAGTGCTGCGACGGCGCCGCCGTCAACCGACTAACGGATCGCCGGGCTGGTGGGAACCTCCGGCGGCGCGAGACCACACATGATCGCTCCACCATCGGCCATCGGGCAGATCAGATCTTCGCAACCTGGTTGAACTGGAGCTCGACCGGGGTTTCGCGGCCGAAGATGGACACCAGCACCTTGAGCCGCTGTGCATCGAGGTTGATCTCGCTGATGGTCGCAGGCAGGGTCGCGAACGGGCCGTCCATGACGGTCACCGACTCCCCGACCTCGAACTCCTGTACCCGGACCGTCTCGGTCTTCTTCTCGGGCGGTGCCGGGGGCGCGAGAATCGACACGACCTCCTCCGTCCGCAACGGCGACGGCTTGTTGGTCAGGCCGACGAAGCCGGTCACCCCTGGCGTGTTTCGAACGGCCGACCACGACTGGTCGGTGAGGTCCATACGGACGTAGATATAGCCCGGATACTTCTTCTGTTGAACCAGCTGGCGCTTGCCGTTCTTGATAACCGGAACCTCCTCGGTCGGCACCTCGATCTGGAAGATGTAGTCCTCCATGTTGAGGCTGGAGATCCGAGTCTCGAGGTTCGTCTTCACCTTGTTCTCATAGCCGGCATACGAATGAATGACGTACCAGTCTCCGGGCGCGTCCGCCAGCGCCCGCCGGACATCATCATCATCGTCGTCATCGTCATCGAAGGCGGGCTGGTCGACATCCGTGACCGCCGTGGCGAGATAGCCGGGGTCCGTGTCGGTGCCGGTGGAGCCGTCGCCGCCCTCGCCGTCCTGCGGCAAGGCGCCGGCTTCCGTGCTTGCCACCTCGTCGTGCGCCAGTGCCGCCAGCGGGTTGAGACCGTCGAGAGCCTCCCCCTGTTCGGAAGAGACGTGCTCGGGAAACTGGGACACGCGGACGTTCCTTCTCTCTTGACCGTGCTCTGTGAGCTGTGCGGGCGTTGCGGTGACATGGCTCCGCGGAACGCGGTTCATGTCAACCGAAGATCGCCAACACCGCCTTGGTGAGACCGAAGTCCAGCGAGGCGACGAATGCCACCATGATCGAACAGAACACGAGCACTACGGCCACGTAGGTGATCAGTTCACTCCGACCCGGGTAGATGACCTTCCGAAGCTCGGCGACGATCTCTCGGTAGAAGCGCAGCGGCGTGGTACGGCGCCGGGCTGCAGGCCGGGTCGCTTGGCCGGCCCGCGGTGCCGCGTCACGTGTGTCGGTCGCCACTCACTCCACCTACCTGATCGTCGGATACCGCAGGGGCGACAGGACTCGAACCTGCAACCGCCGGTTTTGGAGACCGGTGCTCTACCAATTGAGCCACGCCCCTTTAACGCCACGACCGTCGCCGCGGTAGCAGCCGCCGATCGAAACGAACCCAGGCTCGACCGTGACTCTGAAGATCACGCGACCCTGGAGATCATCCGCGATGCTACATGCGAGGATGACAGCCTAAGCGCATCCACCATACTCCCTACGCGACCCCTTACGCGGCCCACACCCACGAGTCTGCAATCGGGTTCAACATCTCCACCGCACCCAGGCTAGCTGGAAAGAGGCTGGCTGCACAGCGACCGACCGGACCGCGGCCTGCCTGACCGGCTGCCCACCTGACCGCCGACCAGCTCACCGAACCGGGGGCGCGATTATAGCTCGACATCGCGCCACCGCCAGGCCCAGAGGTCACAGCCGACATAGCCACCAGGTCCGGATACGCCGGGTATCCCGGCACGATCCGGACGGACCGGCCCGATGATCGAGCGGGCAACCCAGTATGCGTGGCAGCATGACGGTCATGACCCGGATCTCTCACCGCGTCGGAGGCATCGCCCCTTCGGCGACACTTGCCGTGGATTCGACCGCTAAGGCGCTGCGCGCGGCCGGCCGGGACGTGATCGGCTTTGGTGCCGGCGAACCGGATTTCCCCACTCCCGACCATGTCGTCGCCGCTGCCGAGAAGGCATGCGGCGATCCGAAGATGCACCGCTATACACCGGCCGCCGGCCTACCGGAGCTCAGGGAGGCGGTGGCGGACAAGACCCGCCGCGACTCCGGCTTCAACGTCCCCGCCAGCCAGGTACTCATCACCAACGGAGGCAAGCAGGCCGTTTACATGGCGTTCGCGACCCTCCTCGACCCTGGCGACGAGGTGCTGCTGCCCGCTCCGTACTGGACGAC
The DNA here is from genome assembly GCF_963555885.1 of Protofrankia sp. Cr2. NCBI lineage: Bacteria > Bacillati > Actinomycetota > Actinomycetes > Frankiales > Frankiaceae > Protofrankia > Protofrankia sp. Cr2. The sequence goes on along the minus strand of NZ_CAUVXG010000003.1, from coordinate 46,322 downwards.
CTACCCGGAGTCGATCCGGCTTGCCGGCGGCACGGCGGTGGACGTCGTGACCACTCCCGACCAGGGTTACCGGGTCACGGTGGAGCAGCTGGAGGCGGCTCGCACCCCCCGTACGAAGGTTCTGGTGTTCTGCTCGCCGTCCAACCCGACCGGCGCTGTACACACACCCGAGGAAGTCCGGGCGATCGGGCGTTGGGCCGCCGATGCCGGGCTGTGGGTGATCGCCGACGAGATCTACGAGCATCTGGTGTACGGCGACGCCCGGTTCGCCTCCCTGCCGGTCGAGGTCCCCGAGATCGCCGACCGCTGCATCGTCGTCAACGGCGTCGCCAAGACCTATGCGATGACAGGGTGGCGGGTCGGCTGGCTCATCGGGCCGGCGGATGCCGTCAAGGCAGCTATCAACCTGCAGTCCCATGCCGCGTCCAACGTCTCCAATGTGGCGCAGGCGGCGGCGCTGGCAGCCGTGGCCGGCCCCCTGGACGCGGTGGCCCAGATGCGCCTCGCCTTCGACCGACGTCGCCAGACCATGCACCGCATGCTCTCCGACACCCCCGGCGTGGTATGTCCGATGCCCGAAGGCGCTTTCTACTGCTACCCGTCGTTGCTCGGTGTAATCGGTCGCACACTGCGGGGACGCACCCCGACGACCTCAGCGGACCTGACCACGCTCATCCTCGAGGAGGCCGGCGTCGCGATCGTGCCAGGTGAGGCGTTCGGGACGCCCGGCTACGCCCGATTGTCATACGCACTCGGTGACGAAGACCTGACCACTGGTGTGCAGCGCATGTCCGACCTGCTGGCCGAGGCGGACTGACCAGAGGTCGCCCAGAGGGCCAAAGGGCGCGCGATGATCGTCAGATCGCGCGCCCGGAGGCCGCAGTCCCCGGAGCACCAACAACTGACGGTGTGTTCGGGAACCGCGCCAGGCTCCCCGACACACCGTCACAGGTCGTAAGGATGGGTCGCGGATTGTCCCAGGATACGATCAGGAAAGCTGGACGGTGGCACGCGAGCCCAGCAGCACCTTGGTTCCGTCGCAGCGGACGGTGATGTTCACCACTACCTGGTTGTCGTCCAGCTTCTTGGCAACCACGCCGCTGACCACGACCGCGGCACCGGCATCGTCGTCCGGCACCGGCACGAACGACGAGAAGCGGACGCCGTAGTCGACGACCGCCCCGGGATCGCCGGCCCAGTCGGTGACAAGCCGCGCCGCGCTGGCCATGGTGTACATCCCATGGGCGATGACTCCGGGCAGACCGACCTCGGTAGCGGCCCGGTCATTCCAGTGGATCACATTGAAGTCGCCTGACGCCCCGCAGTAACGAACAAGATCTTCACGGCGGATCCGGAACTCGCGTTCCGGAATCAGGGTACCGACCTCAACATCGTCATAGGCAACGGTCGTCGGCATGGTGGCCCTATGTGCCCTTCTCGGCCATGGCTGTTCCGCGGGAGACCAGCGACGCACGTGCCGCTGCCACCACCTCACCAGCAGTCGTCACGAACTCGTAGTCACTGATCAACAATTCGTTGCGGCCTGCATTTCGGATGTCGGTGATCGTGCCCGACACCACGATCTCATCGCCGGCGACGACCGGCCTGCGCAGCGAATATCGCTGCTCACCATGCACTACCAGTGAGTAGTCAAGGCCGAGCGTGGGATCATGAGTGGGAATGACCGGCCGCCACATACCGAGCGCTGTCAGGAAGGTGGGTGGCGCGACAAGATCAATATAGCCGGCAGCCTTGGCAGCATCAAGATCATGGCAGAGTGGACTGTGCTCGCCGATCGCCAGCGCGAACTGTCGGATGTGCTCGCGTCCGACCAGAAACGGTGTGTCAGCGACAAACCTGCGCCCGACGAAATCCCGGTTGAGCGGCATCGCATGCTCCGATCTCACCCTGGTGGCGCGTGGAGCACCACGGCCTTCGCGGTACCCCATGCCCCGCCAGCCGAAAGACAGCCCGCCATCGACGATCCAGCATTCAATCAGGATGAGGAAATCAATCAGACGGGCACACCATAACGCGACGGGCCCACGCAACTATGCCGACATGCCGAACCGGGTTCACACAGCGAAAGAGACCAGCCGGGGTCAGCGAGTCTCGCGGTGGTCGGTGTGCTGCCGGCAGTTCGGGCAGAACTTGCGCAGATCCAGACGATCGGGATCGTTGCGGCGGTTCTTGCGTGTGATGTAGTTGCGGTGTTTGCACACCTGACACGCCATGGTGATCTTCGGACGGACATCGGTGGCGGCCACGGTGCTGTGCCTCTTCCTGCAGGTCGGACAAGAACGAACCAGAGCTTATGGACATGCGGGACGACCGCGTGTCGTTTTTGGCGGGTCGCGACACCCGGCCGGTAGCGGTGGCCGGATTTGAACCGGCGACACAGCGATTATGAGCCGCTTGCTCTGCCTGGCTGAGCTACACCGCCTTGGTGGATCAGCTCCGCCAGCAATCAAGCCAGCCGACGGAGCAGCGGCCGGACGTCGGTTGCCCGACTACCGACCGCTACCACAGAGCCCCTTTACGGAATCGAACCGTAGACCTTCTCCTTACCATGGAGACGCTCTGCCGACTGAGCTAAAGGGGCATGTGCGCGCGCTTAAGGCTACACGACAGAACGACGCTTCGGACGGCACCCGGCCGACGAGCTCGAGTCCCCGGTCGCGGCGAATCCACAGCCCGACCGGTAGGCGACCGGCAGGGGCGAGCCGCGGCAAGTAGATCTTCAGCGGATGTCGCCAAGATCAAAATTCAGATTACTACTTAATGCTAGGAAGTTTCGCCCAATCGCGACGCATGAAGACTGTGAGTAGCGACAGAGTCTGTCTGGCGCCCATCCATATACCTCTAAGTAATATGCCAAGCGCTTAGCGTAGCCATCGGTCGAGCGAGGCTGTCATCAGGGATCACCCATCGGCCAGTCCACCCCACCTGCCAGGGAGCCCCATGCACGTGACACCTCCCACCACCCGCCGCCACGATGATCCGGGCCACTCGCCGACTCCCCTCCGACGGCGCCCAATGCGAACGGTCACACGCACGATCACCACCACTGCCGTGGTGACGCTCATCACCGCCGCGAGCGCCGGCGCCGCCGGCAACCTCACCGCCGCGAACACCACCGCCGCGAACACCACTGCGGTGGACCTCCGCCAGGACTACGTCTCACCCGGCGATGTTCCCCTGGGCGAAGGCACCACCGTCGCGCCACCCGGCGAGGGGATGCCGACCCGAACCCGCTCGGCGCTGGCCATCCCAGCCGGCTGGCCGCGGGGCGTGGACGTCTCGTCATGGCAGCATCCCGGCAGCACGGAGATCGGCTGGAACGCGGTCCGCTCAGCCGGCATCGACTTCGTCGTCATCAAGGCGACGGAGGGCAACAGCTACACCAACCCCTACTTCGCCACTGACCGCGCCCACGCTCAGCAGGCTGGCCTCGTGGTCGGCGTATACCACTACGCGCGGCCCATGCTGCCGATCGCGACGGCGGTCGACCAGGCAGACCGCTTCCTCGCCGTCACCGGACCGACCCGCTCCGCGGGGCAGCTGGCGCCCGTCCTCGATCTCGAGGCGCAGGGCGGGTTATCAGCCGACCAGCTCGCCGCGTGGGCTCATGCCTTCCTGGAGGAGGTCGAGACCAGAACCGGGCGGGCTCCGATCCTGTACACCTATCGATCGTTCTGGACCGACATCATGAAAAACACGACATCGTTCTCCCGCTACCCGTTGTGGTTCGCCATCTACAACGCGGCATCGTCCCCCGGACCCCTGCCCGGTGGCTGGCAGAAATGGTCGATATGGCAGTACACGTCGTCCGCGAGCGTCCCCGGTATCGCCGGGAACATCGACATGAACGTCTTCTGCTGCAGCGCCGGATCATTGACACTCGGTGCCGACGGGCGGACCAGCGAGATCGACAAGCGCTACGGCGCGGACGCTCGAGTACGTTCGCTGCTCGCGGTGCCCAGCCGGGACGAGGAACCCGCCGGCGGCGGCGGACGGTGGAGGCAGTTCCAAAAAGGACTGCTCTTCTGGTCGGTTGCCACCGACGTCCACGAGGTTCACGGTGGAATCAGCACCCGGTACCTCGCCCTGGGTGGCAGCAACAGCCTCCTGAGACGGCCAACCAGCGACGAGGTGGACGCGGAGGCTGCGGGCAGCCGCCAGTCGGTGTTCCAGGGCGGGCGGATCTACTGGAGCCGCTTCACCGGCGCGCACGAGGTCCACGGGTCGATCCTGCGCAACTATCTGGCGTTCGGGGCTGCCGGCTCCGACCTGGGCCTGCCGATCAGCGACGAGTACTCGGTGGACGGTGGACGCGAGAGCGCCTTCCAGTACGGCTGGCTGCGCTGGGACGAGGCCACCAACTCGGTCACCATCATCCGCCCCTGAACAGTGGATCCGGCGCAGGGCGACCGCCCGCAGCGGGGAACATCACCCGCCGAGGGTGGGATCCGCACCCACCAGGCTCGACCAAAGGCCGAACAACACCACCATTGCAGGCTGTCGGAGCTGTCGTGCACCTGGTCCCGGACGGGGATGTCGGGCAACCGGGCATGTCCTGGGCATCACGAGGGCATGCCAAGGAGGGCTCACCGTCCCGTCACGCTCCGGGGAGGATTCGTATGGAACGGGCACGCTCTGCGCACACCGGCGGTGGATGGCTGGTATTTGCGGCAGCCATGATCTTCATCGCAGGCTTCCACAACCTCATCTATGGAATCGCCGCACTCAGGAACTATGCCGTCCTCATCACGGCCAACGACACCGTCATCTACCAGGATCTGGACTTCTGGGGCTGGCTGCTGCTGTGCATGGGCATCGTCCAGATAGGCACCGCCGCCGCGATCCTCACCGGCAAACAGTGGGCGCGGTGGTTGGGCATCGCCATGTGCGGGATCAACGCGATCGCCCAGCTCGCCTTCTTCGCGATCTTCCCAGGCTGGTCGTTCATCCTCATCGGGCTCGACCTACTCGTGATCTACGGACTGACCAGGCACGACGCGCTGCCGCGCGACTCCTACGACCCGTACCCCGAAAGCGACCGGACCCAGACTCGAATGGATCGCCCGGAATATACCGGATCAGCCCGGTCCGGTCCGACTGGTACCTCCCGGTCCGGCCCGGACGTATAACCTCGGAGCTGATCCATCAGGTCGGCCGACGGGCGCGTGATCACAGCAGATCCATCAGGTCGCTGCAGGATTTGCCATGACCACCAAGATCACGCGTCCGAAGACGCCACGCGGCGCTGCCGGCCGCCGGTAGCGGGCGCCTTCAGGCGTCGCGCACCTCAGGCGACGGCGTCCAGATCAGCACGGGTGAGCACCGAACGAAGGTCAAGGCCGATTCCAGCGAGGTTCGCCCGCCCGCCCTCCTGACGATCGATCACGCACAGGGCTTGTTCCACGATCGCGCCCTGTTCCCGCAGGACCCGGGCCGCGTCCAGGATGGCACCGCCGCTGGTCACGACATCCTCGACGAGCACGACCCGCAGGCCCTCGACAGTCCCGCCCTCGGCGGTCCGACGGGTGCCGTACTCTTTGGCCTTCTTGCGGACGAACCGAGCCGGCATTCCCGTCCGCTGGGACAGCAGGGTGACCAGAGGGATACCACCGAGCTCAAGACCGGCCAGCACGTCCGCGTCCGTGGGTAGCAACGGACGCATCGCGTCGACGATCCCGGCGAGCAGCCCCGGGTCGGCCTCGAACAGATACTTGTCGAAGTACTCGCCGCTCGTCCGCCCGGAACGCAGCAGAAACTGACCGGTCAGATGCGACACGGCCCGTACGCGGCCGGCAAGCGTGCCAGTGTCAGTCATGTCTGCGGACTCTATAGATCGAATAGATCCGCCGTACCGGGACGGCATGATCCCGCAGCGTAGGTGGTTTCGGTCATGATAACGACCGCATCCACCTACTACTTCCGCCGCCGAGGCCTGGGCGTAGGTAGAAACTGTCACCGCAGCGACCATTACCACCTACAGCGTCCGCTGCCGAGGCGGACGCGACCGGGGAGCGTCGGACGGACGCAGGCAGGCCCCGAGCATCGCTCGGGGCCTGTGCAGCAGCGTGTTCCGGGACGAAGCTGAGGTGGTGGCAGGTGTTGGGTTCGAACCAACGTAGGCTGAGCCGGCGGTTTTACAGACCGCTCCCTTTGGCCACTCGGGCAACCTGCCGTTGGTGGACAGCATACGGGATGGACCGTGTTGGTCGACAACCGGTCCCACCGAGGTGAGCGGCGGGGCACGAACGAGGGCGTGCCGGGTTACGCGGGCGCGGGCAGACTCGGGATCAGGGATCGGGCACTGCCCTCGCCCGAGGCGCTGGGCGAGGATGCGAAGGTCCTGCGCCTACGCGCAGGTACGGGCGATGAGAAGGAGGCACGTCACCGTGGCGGACCCGTCGTTCGACATCGTGAGCAAGGTCGACCGTCAGGAGATCGACAACGCCGTCAACCAGACCGCCAAGGAGGTGGGGACCCGCTTCGACTTCCGCGACACCGGCGCGTCAGCGGCGTGGTCCGGAGAATCCATCCTGCTCACCGCGAGCACCGAAGAACGGGTGAAGGCCGTACTGGATGTCCTTCAGGAGAAATGGGTCAAGCGTGGCATTTCGCTCAAAGCGCTGCAGCATGAGGAGCCCACTCAGTCCGGCAAGGAGTACCGGCTGGTGGTGACCGTGCAACAGGGCATCGCCGACGACAAGGCCAAAGCGATCTCGAAAAAGATCCGGACCGACGGCCCGAAAGGTGTGCAGGCCCAGATTCAAGGGGATCAGCTCCGGGTCACCGGCAAGAAACGGGACGACCTCCAGCGCATCATCCAGATACTTAAGGAAGCCGACTTCGGACTGCCGCTCCAGTTCGTCAACTACCGCTAGCCGGCCAAAGGGCGTGCGAGCATGCTTCTCCCCGCACGCCCGGCGGCCCCACACAGCCGACACGGCCAAAGGGCGTGCGAGCATGCTTCTCCCCGCGCGCCCGGCGGCCCCACACAGCCGACACGGCCAAAGGGCGTGCGAGCACGCTTCTCCCCGCACGCCCGGCGGCCCCCAGCAACTCAGCACGCCAAAGAGCCTACGATCCTGCGCAGAAAGGTGCGCCCCGCCCGATGGGGGGTTTCGGGCGGGGCGCTGCACGGCGAGGCATGGGGGGTTTGCCTCGCCGCGGGTCAGGGATTACGGGGTGCCTGGCGTCTTCGGCGATACGAAAGCCACGATCACTTCGCCGTAGGACGCCCACTCCCCTGACCGGCCGCCAAGCGCCGGCCAGCTTGATGATCTTACAGGATCGAGTGTGCTAGCTTTTTCAGGGTACGACTTTCCGTCGGAGATTCAACGGTAGGGGTCCATCCGAGCCATCTCCTCCAGCCGCTCGATCCGACGGTCCATGGGTGGGTGGGTACTGAACAGCTGGACAACCCCGCCGCCCCGAAACGGGTTCGCGATCATGAGCGACGACACAGGTCCAAGCTGGGAAGTCTGCGGGAGCGGTCGGGCAGCCGTGCCAGCGTCAAGTTTACGCAGCGCCGTCGCGAGGCCGAGCGGATCACCAGTCAACGTCGCGCCAGAGGAATCCGCCTGATACTCCCTGGACCGGCTGATGGCGAGCTGGATGATCGTTGCCGCGATCGGTCCCAGCAGGACGAGTAGCATGATCTCCAGGATGCCCGGACCGTCATCGTCCCCACTCCGACCAAAGCCGAAAATCGCCGCGAACTGCGCAAGGTAAACGATAACGCTCGCAAGCGCACCGGCGACGGACGCGATGAGGATGTCTCGATTGTAGACGTGGCTGAGTTCATGGCCCAGGACGCCGCGCAGCTCACGATCATCCATGATTTCCAGAATTCCCGACGTACAGCAGACCGCCGCGTTGCGGGGGTTGCGGCCGGTGGCGAACGCGTTCGGCGCCCCGGTCGGGCTGATGTAGAGCCGCGGCATCGGCATCCTTGCCCGAGTTGCGAGTTCCTGAACGATCGCGTACATGCGTGGCTGTTCAACCTGGCTCACCGGATAAGCCCGCATCGCGCGTAGGGCCAGCTTGTCCGAGAAAAAATACGAGAACCCGTTCACACCCAGGGCGACAATGAACGCGATGGCCAAACCACGGCTCCCGAACAGGGAACCGACAAAGAGAATCACCGCGGACAGCACGCCCAGCAGGGCGGCGGTTTTAAGACCGTTGTGGTAGCGGTGGGACATGGCGATCGGGTGTCCTGTCATCTCGAAGGTCGCACCTGTAGTTAACGTCCGGATCAACCAGAACCGTTCCCCACCCCAAGCGATCGCGGGATGCACCAGGAAGGTCACCTGATACGAAGTGCCCCGTTCATCCGGAAGTCACGCGCGACCGTCACCTTCTGTGGCGATCACCACACCAGTGCGTCCTCCGCGCCATCCGTGCTCTCACAAGACCCATCCGTGCTCTCACAAGACGGTGTGCGTGACCGGAGCGGACAACGCTTCCCGGACGGCCTCGCCGCGCTCACGCTCAGTAAGACCCGCTTGTTCGAGCTGGTTCAGAGCGAGCGATGCCAGCGCCGCGTAGGCCGACATCGCAGCCGGGTCGAGTGCGCCGAGCGCGTCCAGATGCGCACGTACCGTGCCCGCATCTCCGCGCCGGACCGGGCCGGTCAGCGCGGCCGGGCCCCGTTCGATGGCGCTGTCCAGCGATTGTCGCAACAGCGGAGCGAGGGCATCGGCACCCTCGGGGACGCCAAGCTCGTCCAACAGGGCCAGAGTGGCCGTGACCAGCGTCGCCAGATAGTTGGATCCGAGGACGACGGCGGCATGGTAGGCCGTCCGTACCTGCTCGGGTACGAAAACGACCCGACCGCCGATCGCTGCGACCAGCGTGCACACGACCTGCTCGGCGGCCGGGTCGGCGGTCACTCCGAACGAAGCCCCGGACAGCAGGCCCGCGTCCGCCACGGTGCCGCTCAATGTCATGATCGGATGCACCGCTGCTCGTAACGCTCCGCAGTCACGAGCGGGCTGAAGAATACCCACCCCGTGCTGTCCGCTGGCGTGGGCGACGAGCTGTCCGGTCCGCAGCACTCCCGCAGTCACGATGTCCGCCAGGACATCCGAGATCGCGTCATCGGAAACAGTGAGAAACGTCATATCCGAAACATCAGCCACTTCGGCCGGCGTCCCCGGCGAAGCCGCCGGGAAGGCGACCCGAGCCCGCGCCCGGCCCGCCGCGGACCGCGCATGCACCGCTACGACCGGATGGCCGGCATCGGCAAGAGCCACGCCCAGCGCTGTCCCCGCCCGTCCGACACCGACGATCCCGATCCGAAGTGCCGGCGCCACGATCACAGTCTCGGCCGAGCGCCCTGCCACGGAACTTGTGTCGCCAGCCATCGGGCCATGTTCCCACCATGCTTTCCCCGCCCACGCACCTGACCGCCGCCACCATGATCGGACCAGCCCGTGTCGCAGTCGTCACACTCAGATGACTCCGTCGGGACGTTACGCCCCGCCTCAATAGTCCGCCCGGTACGCTCGAGAGGTACCCGAGGAGGTCACACAACGTGTCAGGCCAGGTCAGAGACCGTCAAATCCATCGACTCGACCGGGTCGTCATCCGCTTCGCCGGTGACTCAGGTGACGGGATGCAGCTCACTGGGGAGCAGTTCACCAGTGAGACCGCCGCGTTCGGTAACGACTTGTCAACTCTTCCGGACTTTCCAGCGGAAATCCGTGCGCCAGCAGGTACCCCGGCCGGCGTGTCCGGATTTCAGCTTCACTTCTCAGACCACGACATTCTCACGCCCGGCGATGCCCCGAACATGTTGGTGGCCATGAACCCGGCGGCGTTGAAGGCCAACCTGAAGGACCTGCCCAACGGCGCCGACCTCGTCGTCAACACCGACGCTTTCACCGGCGCGAACCTGAAGAAGGCCGGATATTCCTCCAACCCGCTCACCGATGGCTCGCTGGACGAGTATCGGGTGCACCGGGTACCCCTGTCGTCGATGACCATCGACGCGGTGAACGCCCTGGAAAGCAGCGCGGGGACGGTCAACAAGAAGGAAGCCGAACGGGCGAAGAACATGTTCGCCCTCGGGCTCATGAGCTGGCTCTACCAGCGGCCCACCACCGGCGTCGTCGCTTTTCTTGAGAAGAAATTCGCGAAGCGCCCGGAAATCGCCGCCGCGAATATCGCGGCGCTGCGCGCCGGCTACAACTACGGCGAGACGACCGAGGCTTTCGCCGTCACCTACGAGGTCGCGCCCGCACGCATGAAGCCGGGCCGGTACAGGCGCGTCTCCGGCAACACGGCGCTGTCCTACGGACTGGTCGCCGCCGCCGAACTCACCGGCTTGCCGCTGTTCCTGGGCTCCTACCCGATCACCCCCGCATCCGACATCCTGCACGAACTGAGCAAACACAAGCGCTTCGGGATACGGACCTTCCAGGCCGAGGACGAGATCGCCGGCGTCGGGGCCGCGCTCGGCGCCGCCTTTGGTGGTTCACTCGGCGTGACCACGACGTCCGGTCCCGGCCTGGCCCTCAAGACCGAGACCATCGGGCTCGCGGTGGCTCTGGAACTCCCGCTCGTCATCGTGAACATCCAGCGCGGCGGGCCGTCCACCGGGTTGCCGACCAAGACCGAACAGGCCGACCTCAGCATGGCCGTGAACGGCCGCAACGGCGAGGCACCGCTGCCGGTCATCGCTCCCCGCTCGCCCGCGGACTGCTTCGACGCCGCCATCGAGGCGGCACGGCTGGCGACGAAGTACCGGACGCCCGTCATCCTGCTCTCCGACGGATACCTCGCCAACGGTTCGGAACCGTGGCTGCTCCCCAGCCGCACGGACCTCCCCGACCTCGAAGTGTCGTTCGCGACCGAGCCGAACCACACCGGCGACAAGGGTCCGGAGTTCTGGCCATATCTTCGTGACGGCGAGACGCTCGCCCGGCCCTGGGCCGTTCCGGGAACACCCGGGCTGGAGCACCGCATCGGCGGTCTGGAGAAGGCGGACGGTTCGGGCGGCATCTCCTACGAGCCTGCCAATCACGACCGCATGGTCCGTCTGCGCCAGGCGAAGATCGAGGGAATCGCCCGTGACATCGCCCCGCTCGAGGTCGACGACCCGTCCGGCGACGCCCGGGTGCTCGTCCTGGGCTGGGGTTCGACCTACGGACCCATTGCCGCCGGATGCCGGCGTGTCCGCGCAAAGGGGCTGCACGTCGCCCAGGCACACCTGCGTCACCTTTTCCCGTTTCCCGACAACACCGGGGAGGTCCTGCGTGCCTACGACAAGGTCCTCGTCCCGGAGATGAACCTCGGTCAGCTCAGGGCCATGGTCCGGGCGGAGTTCCTGGTCGACGCCATCGGCTACAACCAGGTGCGCGGGCTTCCGTTCAAGGCCGCCGAACTGGCGGGCGTCTTGGAGGACGTGATCAACCAGTGACCGTCACGACGAACCAGGCCGGCATCACCAACCGACTACTCGATCTCATCCCGGTCAGCGACCGCCCGCAGACCCGTAAGGACTTCACCTCCGATCAGGAGGTCCGCTGGTGCCCCGGCTGCGGCGACTACGCCATCCTGGCTACCGTCCAGGGGTTTCTGCCCGAACTCGGGATTGCCCGCGAGAACATCGCGTTCATCTCGGGTATCGGGTGCTCGTCCCGTTTCCCGTACTACCTCCAGACCTACGGGATGCATTCCATCCACGGTCGAGCACCGGCCATCGCAACGGGGCTGGCCGTCTCCCGACCGGATCTGTCGGTATGGGTTGTCACCGGCGATGGTGACGCACTGTCCATCGGCGGCAACCATCTGCTCCATGCGCTGCGCCGAAACGTGAACATCAAAATCCTGATGTTCAACAACCGGATCTACGGGTTGACCAAGGGTCAGTACTCCCCCACCTCGGAAGTGGGGAAAATCACAAAGTCGACACCGTTCGGGTCCCTGGACCGCCCCTACAACCCGATCTCACTCGTGCTCGGGGCCGAAGCGTCCTTTGTCGCTCGCTCGATCGACTCCGAACGGGCGCACCTGACCGCCGTCCTGCGGGCAGCCGCCGCGCATCCCGGGTCAGCGTTCGTCGAGATCTTTCAGAACTGCAACATCTTCAACGACGGGGCCTTCGACGCCCTCAAGGAGCGGTCATCCAAGGATGACGCGACCCTGCGCCTCGTCCACGGCGAGCCGATGATTTTCGGTACGGACCTCGACAAGGGCATCCGCCGAGGTGCGTCGGGCGAGCTGGAGGTGTGCGCCGCGACCGACGATGGTGTGCTGGTCCACGACGCACAGGCCGCGGAGCCGAGCCAGGCGTTCGCGCTGTCACGACTCACCGGAAGCTCGGCCGGGGTCACCCCGGTCGGGGTCTTCCGCAACGTCGACGCTCCCACCTACGACGAACAGCTCAACAACCAGATCACCGACGCCCGGGCCCGCCAGGGCGAGGGCGACCTGATGGCTCTGCTGAGCAGCGGCGACACCTGGACGGTTGCCTAGGAGGCCGCTGAACAACGTCTGTCCGGCCCGTCGGCATCCGACGGGCCGGATGCGTCTGACGGGCCGGAGACCGCGCGACCAGCTGCCGATCCGACCGCCGCGGGCGGTCCCGGGCTCCACGGCTTCAGCCGCTTCGGGGCCTTCGACTGCTTCGACGGCAAACCACTGTGATCGTGAAGCGTGCCTGCGTTGCGCCCGGATAGCACCTTTGATGCAACCTTGTCCGACTCTTGCTGGGATGACGGCAACCGGTCGGGTAAGGTCATAGAGCAGCTGACATCCCGACTCCGCCTTTTCGGATCAATCTGGATCAGTCAGGCGTGTGGTGGGGTTCGGGGGGCTACCATCAGCTACCGATCCGGAGGAGCAGTGCAGGACGAACCGTCCCGTCGCCGGCAATCCCGAACAGCGCGGATGTATCCCCAGATCGCACCCGATACCAGATTCGAGGTGGGCCGTGGGTAACCACTCCGCTGGCCGGCATTCACTTCAGGCGCTCGACAACCCAGGCCGCCCAGATCCCGACCATGCCCGCCCGGCCACCGGCCCTGCGATCACCAGGTCCGCGGGCGGAGCGGAGCGGACACCCAGGCCGGCGGGGGCGATGTTCCTCCCTCGCCAGCAGCTGTTCGACTCCGGTGAACTGGACACGGTAACCGGCCCGCTCTCGATGAGCACCACAGCCCGCGCCGGTCAGACGACGGTGCTTGCTTCCACCGCGATGGCACGACGCCAGGCATGGCCAACCGGCAGCACCGACGAGCGGAGTGCCGTGTCTGCGTCAGACGTACCGGCTTCAAGCAACGACGGCAGTGCCCGATCGCGCGGCACCCGCCCACGTGGCGCGCATCGCGCCACGCACCGGCGCGTCGCCACCAAGCAGGGTCGCAGCCGCCTGGTCGTCGCCGGCACAGCATCGCTGGCCGGTATCTCCGCGATACTGACCGGCATGGCCCTGGCGGGTGGCGGTGACACCCCGGCAGGTGATCCCGCCACCACGGGAGCCGCACCCAGCATGGGGATCGGTACCGGGGTCTCGTTCACCGAACCCGCCACCACCCAGGGGCACAGCGAGACCGGTCAGCCGTCGCCAAGGCTCGTACCCCCAGGCATCCGGAGCAGATCAACCCTTTCCGGACGGACCGTTACGGGCGGCGATCCGACCACGGCGCCCGACGATGCCGGCCGACCACAGGTGGGCATCCCGGCAAGCGCCCCAGTCACCGGCACCGGCACCGGCACCGCAGCCGGCGACATCCCAGCCGGTGCACCCGCGCTCCCGGTACAGCCCGGAGCCACCGCACCGTCCACCGACGGGGCATCCAACGGGCCGACCGGTACCGGACAGGTAGCGACCACCGGGAACGATCCGGCCGCACCCGCGGCGGGCCCGGCGACGTCTGTGGCGGTCTCCGCGAACCCACTGACGAACACGTCGCCCCCGACCGCCGTACCGCCGGGCGCCACGCCCCCGCCCGGCACCCCGCCAGCCGACGTGGTTGCGCAGACCGGCAGCGCCACGGCCGGCACGGCGCAGGCTCCGGGCGCCAGCGCCTCAGCCGGCGGACCGGCGTCCTCCGGCCCGGAGATCACGGTTCCCGTTCCCGTTCCGACGACTCCCGGCATCCCGCTCGAAGATCTTTCCAACAGTGTGTTGGAACTCCGCAATATCGCGCCGGTCTGGCCGCACAGCCGATAGAGATTCGTACCGCGGTCCGCCCACTCGGACCTCCCTGCATCCCCGAGTGGGCGCTCGCTGTGAGAGCCCGTTGCGCCCGGTTCACCCCGTACGGTCGATCACATAGTCGGCAAGTGCCTCCAGAGCGCCCCTGGCCGGTCCGTTCTCCAAGGAGGCCAGACAGTCACGCGCGTCGCTCGCCCAACGCGCCACCTCGGCACGAGCCCGCCGCATGGCCCGATGGCCGCGCAGCAGATCCAACGCCTCTGCAAGCGCCCCCTCCGCGGCGAAGCCGTCCGCCATCAGCCTGCGCAGCCGCTCCGCTGCGGCATCGTCCTCCTGCAGCACATACAGCACCGGTAGCGTGGGAATCCCCTCGCGCAGATCGGTGCCGGGCGTCTTGCCGGAGGCCGCCTCGTCCGAGGCCACGTCGATCAGGTCATCGGACAGCTGGAAGGCGACGCCGAACCGTTCCCCGAACGCCGCGAGGGTGTCCGCGGTATAGGCATCAGAACCGGCGAGCATCGCGCCGAGCCGACCGGACGCGGCGATCAGCGACGCGGTCTTCTCTGTGATCACACGGAGATAGTGGTCAACGGGATCCTGTCCCGCAACCGGTCCGACGGTTTCCCGGATCTGCCCCTCGCACAGCGTCGCAATCGTACGCGCCAGGATACGGGTGGCCGCCGGACCCAGATCAGCGGTGATGTCTGACGCCCGGGCGAACAGGAAGTCACCGGTCAGGATAGCGATCGTGTTGGTCCACCGGACGTTCGCCGACGCCGCTCCCCGTCGCAACGGCGCTTCGTCCATGACGTCATCGTGGTAGAGGGTCGACAGGTGGGTGAGCTCGATCGCCACCGCGGCCGGAACGACACCTTCGGCGTCAGGGTCGGCAAACTGGGCGGCGAGCAGCACGACCATCGGTCGGAACCGCTTGCCGCCGGCGTCCACCAGGTGCCGCGACGTCTCGGTGACAAAGGGTACGTCGCTGCGGACAGCATCGCGCAACATCCGTTCGACTTTGTCAAGGCCAAGGCGAACAGCAAATTCAAGATCAGGATCTGTCCTGATCCCCGTGAGATCCAGCCCGGTTGTGCTCATATGTTCGTCAGCGTACGAAGCCGGAGGCGGCAGCGGTGCCGGCGAGGTCGAGCAGCGGCTGTGGAGCAACTCCCAGCAGCAGCGTCACAATCGCCCCGACGCCGACTGCGGCATAGGTGAGTGTCGGACGAGTGACGACTATCGGACCTTCCGTCGCCGGTTCCTGGAAGAACATCAATACGATCACCCGAACGTAGAAGAAGGCGGCGATCGCGCTCGTGACGAGTGCGACAACCACCAGTGGCGTCGCGTGTCCGGCGACGGCTGCCTGGAAGACCGCGAACTTCCCGGTGAACCCGCTGGTCAGCGGGATGCCGGCAAGAGCGAGCAGAAGGAAGGCAAAGATGCCCGCGAGAGTCGGCGACCGCCGCCCCAGCCCCTGCCACTGGGACAGGTCGCTGGCCTCGCCGTCCGAGGTCCTGACCATGGTGACGAGCCCGAATGCGGCAATCGTGGTGAAACCGTAGGCGACCAGGTAGAACAGAGAGCCGCGCAGCCCGTCGCTGTTCGCCGCAGCCAGGCCGGTGAGCAGGAAGCCGGCGTGCGCGATCGCCGAGTAGGCGAGCATCCGCTTGATGTCGCGCTGAGTCAGCGCCAGCACCGCGCCGACGACCATGGTCAGGATGGCGATCGTCCATACAATCGGCCGCCAGTCCCAGCGCAGGCCGCCGAAGGCCACGTAGAAGACCCGCAGCAGCGCCCCGAACGCCGCCACCTTCGTACCCGCGGCCATGAACGCGGTGATCGGTGTCGGTGATCCCTGATAGACGTCTGGAGTCCACGAGTGGAACGGCGCCGCACCGATCTTGAAAAAGAGACCGATGCCGAGAAGGGCCATACCCAGGTACAGGTAGGTGTCGTTCGCGCCGACCGTACCCGCGGCATCGGCGATCCGGCCGAGGTCGACGCTGCCGGCATAGCCGTAGAGGAAGGCCAGCCCGTAGATGAAGAAGGCCGAGGAGAACGCCCCGAGCAGAAAGTACTTCATCGCGGCTTCCTGCGACAGCAGCCGGCGGCGGCGGGCGAGGCCGGCGAGCAGGTAGAGCGGCAGCGACAGAATCTCCAGCGCCACGAACATGGTCAGAAGTGTGTTGGCGGAGACGAACAACAACATCCCGGCCACCGAGAAGGCCATCAACGCGTATACCTCGGTCTGCACACCAGCCGAGGTCCGCGCGGCGGTCGCCCCCGGTGAACCCGGGGTGAGCGCCGCGGAGGCCACGATCGCGCCGCCCGAGGAGTCCAACCGCCGTTCTGCAACGAGCAGCACCGCCAGGAAGGCGAACAGCAGGATGGCGCCTTCCATGAACAACGTGGGGCTGTCGATGGCCACCGCACCGGCCGCAAGGATCTGCCGGCGGCCGCGCAGCAGCACGACCGCGACGAATGCCGCCGCGAACCCGCCCGCAGCCAACAGCGGCTGGAGGGTCCGGCGTGCCTTCGCCGGCGCGAAGGCGTCGATGAGAACGGCCGCCAGCGCCACCCCGAACACGATGATGATCGGACTCAGTGCCCCGTACTGGATCGACGGGACGTCGATCGTCCCCCGGGTGCTCTGGGTCAGGACGTCCTGAGCCAGGAGCTGCTGGCCCAGGACGGCGGTTGGTGCGGCGCTCACGAGTGGCCTCCGGCCTGGCTTGCGTTCACGGGCGCGGCGTTCACTGGGACGCTAGGCGCCGGATCGGTGTGCCCGGCATCTTCGAACGTCGCCGTGACCGTCGGACGGATGATGTCGATGAGTGGCTTCGGATACACGCCGAGCGCAATGATCAGCGCGACCACCGGGGCAACGACGATCTTCTCTCGAACACTGAGATCGAGAACGCCCTTGGCCTGCTCATGGACCAGCGGGCCGGTCATGGTCCGCTGAAAGAGGTACAGAATGTAGATCGCGGCCAACACGATTCCACAGGTGGCCACGATCGCCAGCGCCCGATACCGGGTGAACGTTCCGGCCAGCACCAGAAACTCACTGACGAAGCTGTTCAGGCCGGGCAGCGCCAGCGATGACAGACCCGCGATCAGGAAGACCCCGGCCAGTACCGGGGTGACCTTCGCCATTCCGCCGTAGGCGCTGACGTCCCGGCTGCCGCGCCGGGTCACCAGGAACCCGACCACGAGGAACAGCAGCCCCGTGGACAGACCGTGATTGACCATGTAAAGCACCGCGCCCGTCCCGCCCTGCGACGTCAACGCGAAGGTTCCCATAGCGATGAAGCCGAAGTGCGCCAGCGACGTGTACGCAACCAGGCGTTTCATGTCCCGCTGGCCGATGGCCAGCAGCGCACCGTAGAAGATTCCGACCACAGCGAGGGCGAGCACCATGGGCGCGAAGTAGGACGAGGCATCCGGGAACAGCGGGATGCAGTATCGGATCAGCCCGAAGGTTCCGACCTTGTCCAGTACCCCCACCAACAGGATCGCGCCTCCGGTCGGCGACTGCGCGCCGGCGTCGGGGAGCCAGGTGTGGAAGGGGAACAACGGCGCCTTGATGGCGAACGCGATGAAGAAGCCGAGGAACAACAGCTTCTGGACACCCGGAGTGATATCGAGCTGGCGCAACGTTGCGAAGTCAAAGGTGCCGGTGCCCAGCTGGTCAGCCGAGACCACATACAGGCCGATCACGGCGGCGAGCATCAACAGGCCGCCGAACAGGCTGTAGAGCAGGAACTTCACCGCGGCGTAGGACCGCTGCGCCTGCTCCTTGACCGCTCCGTAGCTGCCGATCAGGAAGTACATCGGGATCAGCATCGCCTCGAAGAAGACGTAGAACAGGAAGACGTCGGTCGCCGCGAATACGCCGATCATCCCCACTTCGAGGGCGAGCAGGAGTGCGAAGAACGCGGAAACGCTGCGTCGGCTCACCACATCGGCACCACCGGCACCGGCCTGCGCAGGGCCCGCAACCTCATCCCAGGAAGCCAGCACGACGACCGGCACCAGCAGCGTCGCGAGCAGGATCAGCACCAGCGAGATGCCGTCGGCGCCGACCGAGTAGGAAACCCCGAACTGCCTGATCCAGGAGTACTTCTGGGCGAACTGGAAACCGGCACGCGACGGCTCGTAAGCGATGGTGGCCAGTAGCGCCAGCCCGAACTCCACGAGCGTGACCGCAAGTGTGATCTGCTTGGCCACGGTGGCGAACCGCCGCGGGACGGCCATCACGACAACCGCGGCCACGGCCGGGACGATCAGCAGGACCGTCAACCAGGGGAAACTGTTCACGTCATCCGGCCTTTACCAGGTAGAGCGCGCCGACCACGAGGACGGCACCTCCCAACATCGACAGCGCATAGGAGCGGACGAATCCGGTCTGGGTCCGGCGCAACCGTCCGGACAGGCCGCCGACCGCCGCGGCGGTGCCACGGACCACACCATCCACTCCGACGGTGTCCAGCCAGACCAGGAACCGGGTGGCGTACTGACCCGGGCGCATGAACACGGTTTCGTTGAACGTGTTGGCGTAGAGATCGCGTCGCGCGGCGACGGTCACCAGGCCGACCTCGGCGTCGGGCCGGGCCACGGCATCGACCGGACGGAGCTGGTAGCGAAGATAGGCCCCGGCGAACCCGCCAGCGGCGACGAGCAGGGTGAGTGCGGTGAGGACCGCCGGGGACATGGTGTGCACGCCCGCCTCGACGCTCTCGCCGACCACCGGCGCCAGCCAGTTCTGAATGGAACCACCGAGGACGAACAGTCCACCGGCAACCGCAGCCCCGATCGCCAACGGAACCATCGGACCGGTCATCACGGTCGGGGACTCGTGCGGGTGCCTGGCCTCCGGCCCCGTGTCCGACCAGCGGCGCTCGCCGTGGAAGGTCATGAGAAACAGCCGTGTCATGTAGAAGGCGGTGATCCCCGCGCCGAGCAACGCGGCCGAGCCCAGCAGATACCCGCTGGTTCCACCCTTGTCGAAGGCGGCTTCAATGATCTTGTCCTTGGTGAAGAACCCCGACAGCGGGGGCACTCCGATGATCGCGAGATAGCAGATACCGAAGGTAGCCCAGGTGATCGGCATCAGCCGCCAGAGGGCACCGTATTTTCGCATATCCTGCTCGCCGTTCATGGCGTGGATCACCGAACCGGAGCCGAGGAACAGCCCCGCCTTGAAAAAGCCGTGCGCGAGCAGATGCATGATCCCGAGGGCGTAACCCGCCGGACCGAGACCGACGGCCAGGAACATGTAACCGATCTGGCTCACCGTCGAATAGGCGAGCACTTTCTTGATGTCGTCGTAGGCACAACCGATGACACAGCCGATCAGGATGGTGCCAGCGCCGATGATCACAACAACGGTCCGGGCCGCCTGGGTTTCGGTGAAGATCGGATTGGCCCGGGCGATGAGATACACCCCGGCTGTCACCATGGTGGCCGCGTGGATGAGCGCGGAGATCGGGGTCGGACCCTCCATCGCATCGGGCAACCACGCCTGCAGCGGGAACTGGCCGGACTTCCCACAGGCGCCCAGTAGGAGCAACAGGGCGATCGCCGTCAGCGTCCCATAACCGATGACACCCGCGGCGGCCGCGCCGAACACCGTGTCGAAGTTCGTGCTGCCGACCGTCGCGAACATGAACATGACGGCCAGGGCCAGCCCGACGTCGCCGACCCGGTTCATGTAGAAGGCCTTGTTCGCCGCGGTCGCCGCGGCCGGTTTGTCCTCCCAGAACTTGATGAGCAGGTAGGACGAGAGACCGACCAACTCCCACCCGGCGTAGAGGACCAGGAAGTTGTCACCGAGCACGAGCAGCAGCATGGACGCCAGGAACAGGTTCATGTACGCGAAGAACTTCCGCCGCGCCGGATCGTGCGCCATGTAGCCGATCGAATAGACGTGGATGAGTGTCCCCACCCCGGTGATCAACAGAACGAAGAGCGCGGACAGCTGATCGAACAGCAACCCGGCATCCACCTGGAAACTGTTGACCGGAATCCAGGAGAACAGGTGTTGCGAGACCGCCCGATCGTCGCCGCTGCGCCCCAGCAGCGCGAAGAACAACACCAGAGCCACGACAAAGCTCGTGGCGGCGGTCGCGGTACCCAGCAGGTGGCCCCAGCGGTCGGTACGGCGCCCACCCAGCAACAGGATCGCCGCCCCCGCCAGCGGCAGCACCAACAACAGCCACATCAGCGAGAACGAGCCGACGGCGGGGGCGTACTGCAGCTCATGCGGCATGGCGTACCTCGTTACCGTCGGCACGGCCACCGAATGCATCGACGCGGTACTCATCGACACTGGATGCATGGCCAAGATGTATATGCGTCACTGCACTCATCGTCCGTTCTGCCGTAACCGGTATTCCGGCCACCGATTCGTCACTGCACCTGGCGCCAGCGCCCTCGACCGGCGGACTGGAGACCTTCTGGATCATCGCCCGCATCGACCGATATCCACCGGACAGGTCCTAGTACTTCAGTAGATTCACATCGTCCACCGAGATGGAGCGGCGGGTTCGGAAGATCGTAAGAATGATGGCCAGGCCGACGACCACCTCCGCGGCGGCGACGACCATCACGAAGAACGCGATGATCTGGCCGTCCAGCGTTCCGTTGATCCTGGAGAAGGTGACCAGGGTCAGGTTCGCCGCGTTGAGCATCAGCTCGACGCACATGAACACGACAATGGCGTTACGGCGCACCAGGACGCCCACCGCCCCGATCGTGAACAGGAGAGCGGACAGGATCAGATAGTTCGCGGGATTCATCGGACCGTGCCCTTTCCGGCCCCGACCGGGTGCGGGCTGTCCGCATCGCCACCGCCGGAACCACCGCCGGAACCACCGCCGGAACCACCGCCGGAATCGCTACCGGACCCGGCCGGAAGTGTCGCTGGTGCGCTGGCTGCCTCGGGTGTCGCGTACACGGCCGGTCCCGGCACCGGAGTGACCGGGCCGCCCGCGGCGAACCGCCGCCGCAGCATCTCCTTCTGCGTGATCTTCCCACCGACGCGCTCGCGATGGCCGAGCACCATGGCACCGACCGCAGCGATGATCAGCAATGCGGACACGATCTCGAACACGAACACGTAGTTGGTGAACAGCAGGCGGGCGATCGCCTGGATGTTGCCGCCGTTGTTGGCCGCGTCGAGCCCGGCGGCCCTGGTCCCACTGATCACACCGCCGATCGGAAAGGCCAGCAGCCCGGCGAACCCGAGCCCGAGAACGATCGCCGCCACCCGCTGGCCGCGCAGGGTCTCCACGAGGGAGTCCGAGGAGTCCACCCCGACCAGCATGAGCACGAACAGGAACAACACCATGATTGCCCCGGTGTACACGATGATCTGTACGAAACCGAGGAACGGCGCATCCTGCACCATGTAGAACACGGCCAGACAGAACAGGTTCGCGACCAACAGCAGGGCCGCGTGCACGGCGCTGCGGGCGAGCACCATGGCCAGCGCGGCGAGAACGGCGACCGGCGCGAGTATCCAGAATGTCGTGGCCTCACCGGTGGATGTCCGGGTGAACTCACCCGCCGCCTGAACCATGATCTGCGCGCTCATCGGATCAGCTCCGAATCCCCGCCACGCGCCGTGTCCGGGTCAGGTGACCCGGAACCAACCAAGCCCGAACCTGCGGACCCGGCGGCGTCGAACGGACCCGAGCGGTTCGGGTCAAATCGGTAATAGTCCGTTTCGCTATCGCCGAGGAACATCGGATGCGGCGGCGCCGTCATCCCTTCCCGCAGCGGAGCGAGCAGTTGTTCCTTGGTGAAGATGAGATCCGAGCGGCTGTCGTCGGCGAGCTCGTAATCGTTGGTCATGGTCAGTGCCCTGGTCGGGCATGCCTCTATGCACAGGCCGCACAGGATGCAACGCAGATAGTTGATCTGATAGACGCGCCCGTACCGTTCTCCCGGGGAGTACCGCTGCTCGTCGGTGTTGTCGGCGCCTTCGACGTAGATCGCGTCCGCTGGGCACGCCCAGGCGCACAGCTCACACCCGACGCACTTCTCCAGCCCGTCCGGATGACGGTTGAGTTGGTGCCGGCCGTGGAAACGGGGCGCGGTCGCCTTCTTCTCCTCCGGATACTGCTCGGTCGTCGGCTTCTTGAACATGGTCGAGAAGGTGACGCCGAAACCCTTGTAGGGGTCGAAGATCCCCATGGCTCAGCTCTCCTGACGCGGTCCACCCGCGGCGATGACGGAAGACGGTCGATGCGGGCCGGGGGTGTACGGCGGCGACGGCGACTTCGATGATGACTGCGATGACGGCTGGTGCGGCGGCCACGGAATCCGCTCCAGGCTCGGTTTGTTGCGCGTGCGCTCGTCTTCGGCGGCCTGAAGGCGTTCAGCGTGCTGTCGGGCGCCGGGGTCGAGCAGGGTGATGATGAGCAGGATTCCCACCGCGATCCCGAAACCGATCAGCCACGGCGTCCGGTCGGTGACGTTCTCCCGGTACACCTTGAATGTCGCGACGGCGAGCAGCCATACGAGCCCGACCGGGATCAGGACCTTCCAGCCGAACGCCATGAACTGGTCGTAGCGCAGCCGGGGCAGCGTGCCGCGCAGCCAGATGAAGACGAACAGGAACGCCAGCAGCTTCAGCACGAACCAGATCACCGGAAACCAGCCGGTGTCGAAGTGCGAGAGGTACGGAATCGGCGGCGGCTGCCAGCCGCCGAGGAACAGCGTCGTCGCCACCGCGGACACGGTGACCGTGTTGATGTATTCGGCGAGGAAGAAGAACGCGAACTTGATCGAGCTGTACTCGGTGTGGAAACCGCCGACCAGCTCGCCTTCGGCTTCGGGCAGGTCGAACGGCGTCCGGTTGGTCTCGCCGACCATCGCGATGCAGTAGATGATGAAGGACGGCACCAGCCACACATTCCACCAGTGGCGCTGACCGGCGACAATACCCGAGGTCGACAGCGTCCCCGAGTTGAGGAAGACCGCGACGAAGGACAACCCCATCGCGACCTCGTAGGAGATGATCTGGGCCGCCGAACGCAGGGAGCCCAGCAACGGGTAGGTCGATCCGCTCGCCCAGCCGGAGAGAATCAGCCCGTACACGCCCAGCGACGACGCCGAGAGCACAAACAGAACCGCGACCGGTAGGTCCGCGAGCTGCAATGCGGTGTGATGGCCGAAAATCGATACTTCAGGACCGAACGGAATGACCGCGAACGCGAGGAATGCCGGGATAGCCGAGACGATGGGTGCGAGGATGAAGACCGGCCGGTCCGCGAGAACCGGGATGATGTCCTCTTTGAGCATCAGCTTCACGCCGTCGGCCAGACTCTGCAGCCAACCCTTGGGTCCGTGCCGGTTCGGGCCGACCCGCTGCTGCATCCGAGCGACCACCTTACGCTCGAACACGATGGCGAAAAGCGTGATCAGCAGCAGGAACGCGAACACGGCGACGGCCTTGAGAAGGATCAGCCAGAACGGGTCGCCGCCGAAGGCCGACAGGTCCGGATCTCCGGCGGCAGCGGCCAGCGGCTGCCCCACGGACGCCCCGAGCGAGGATGAATAGCTCATGACCGGCCCTTCGAAGTCCGCCCGCTCGCGCCGACCCGCACCAGCTCGCCGGTGCGGGACGCGAGGGAGCGGCGCAGGTGTGAGCCGGGCGAGTAGGTCGGGACCCACACCACCCGGTCGGGCATGGACGTGATCTCCAGGGGCAGAGTGATCGTCCCACGGTCGCTGGCGACCTCGACCAGGTCACCGTCGACCACGCCGATCTCGCCGGCGCTCGCCGCGGACAGCCTGACCTTCGGCGGTCGGGCCGTCCCGGCGAGATAGGGCTCGCCGTCCTGCATCCGACCGTCGTCGATCAGCTGGTGCCAGCTCGCCAGCACGGCGTGACCGGCAGGCGGGTCGGCGGGCACCGGCGGCGCCACCGACGGCGCCGGTACCCGCCGAACCTCGTCACCGGCGCGGCCGAGTGCGCTGAGCTCACGGGCGGCCGCGCCGGGGTCCGCGACACCGAGGGCAACCCCGAGTCGGGCGGCGAGCATGTGCAGCACCCGCACGTCGGCCAGGGCCGGCGTCTCCAGTGCCTGCTGGAACGCGCGCAGGCGTCCCTCCCAGTTGACGAACGAGCCCGCCTTCTCCGCCACCGGCGCGACCGGCAGAACGACGTCGGCGACCTCGGCCACCGCGGACCGGCGAACTTCCAGTGAGACGCAGAACGGCACGCCCGCGATCGCCGTGAATGCGGCGGCCGGGTCGGGCAGGTCCTCGATGTCCAGCCCCGCCACGACGAGCCCGTCAAGCTCACCGGCGGCCGCCGCGGCGAGGATGGCCGCGGTGTCGCGGCCGGGCCGCTCCGGAACGGCCGCGCCCCAGGCTTCCTCCACCTCAGCCCGTGCCACCGCGTCGGCGACCGGGCGGCCACCGGGCAGCAGCGAGGGCAGGACGCCGGCGGCCAGGGCACCGCGCTCGCCGGCTCGACGCGGCACCCAGGCCAGCCGAGCGCCGGTCGCCTCCGCGAGCCGGAGGACCGCGGTGAAGGTCCCGGGAGCCTGCGCGGCCCGCTCCCCCACCAGGATCACGGCCCCGGGCGCCCGCAGCGCCGCACCGGCCGACGATGATGGTTCCCTGCCGGCCCTGCCGGCCCCGGCTGCCAGGCCCGACAGCAGCGCGGCCTCCCCGCCGGGGGCGGCGGGCAGCAGCGTCCCGGCCATCTTGGCCAGGCCCGGGGTCGCCACCGGCGCGATCGAGAAGACCGCCGTCCCCCGCTTGGCCGCGGCCTTGCGCAGCCGTAGGAAGGTGATCGGCGCCTCGTCCTCGGGCTCCAGGCAGACCAGCAGCACGGCGGGCGCGGCCGCGAGGTCCGCATGCGTCACCCCGATGCCGGTACCGGCGACGGCGTGGGCCAGGAACTTCTCTTCCTCCACCGAGTGCGGCCGGGCGCGGAAGTCCACGTCGTTGGTGTGCAGGACGAGCCGGGCGAACTTGGCGTAGGCATAGGCGTCTTCGCGGGTCAGCCGCCCACCGGCCAGGACGCCGACGCCATGGCGGTCCCGGCACTCCGCCAGGCCCCGGGCCGCGAACGCGAGCGCCTCGGTCCAGGATGCCTCGACGAGCTCGCCGGTGGCATCGTCGCGGACCAGCGGCGTGCGGAGCCGGTCGGCGCCGCCGGCGTAGGCAAAGGCGAACCGACCCTTGTCGCAGTTCCACTCCTCGTTCACGGCCGGGTCGTCGGCGGCGAGCCGCCGCATCACCTTGCCGCGGCGATGATCCGTCCGCAACGCGCATCCGTCGGCACAGTGCTCACATGTGGTCGGGGTCGAGACCAGGTCGAACGGCCGGGCGCGGAAACGGTAGGCCGCGCTGGTGAGCGCTCCCACCGGGCAGATCTGCACGGTGTTGCCGGAGAAGTACGACGTGAACGGCTCGCCTTCGGCGACCGCCACCTGCTCGTCCGCACCCCGCTCGAACAGTTCGATGAACGGGTCGCCAGCGATCTGCGCGGAGAACCGGGTGCAGCGCGCGCACAGCACGCACCGCTCCCGGTCGAGCAGGATCTCGGTGGAGATGGCCAGCGGTTTCGGGTACGTCCGCTTGGCCTCCTTGAACCGGGAGACCGCCTTGCCGTTGGCCATGGCCTGGTTCTGCAGCGGGCACTCGCCGCCCTTGTCGCAGACCGGGCAGTCCAGCGGATGGTTGAGCAGCAGGAACTCCAGCGTCCCGGCCTGCGCCTTCGTGGCGACCGGCGAGGTGAGCTGGGTGCGCACGACCATGTCGGCCGACACGGTCGCGGTACAGGACGCGACCGGCTTGCGCTGCCCCTCGACCTCGACGATGCACTGCCGGCAGGCGCCGACGGGGTCGAGCAGCGGATGGTCGCAGAACCGCGGGATCTCGATCCCGAGCAGTTCAGCCGCACGAATGATCAACGTTCCCTTGGGCACGCTGACGGCCTGGTCGTCGATGGTCAGGGTGACGAGGTCCGGCGGCGTGGGCACGACCGGAGGTGGCGAGGCGCTGCTCGTCGACACGGTTGTCATAGTGATCAGTGGGCTCTCGCGAGGGCGTCCGGCGAACCGGCGACGCTGTCGGTGGCGGCGGAGTCAGTCACGCCGGATCCGGACACGCTGGATCCGGCGGCGGGTAGGCCGGTGCCGGGCGGACCGCTCGACGCGGACCGCGCGGATGCAGGCCGGAGGAACTCGTCGCGAAAGAACGCGATGCCCGAAACGATCGGCGAGGTCGCACCGTCGGCCAGAGCGCAGAAGGCCCGGCCGAAGATGTTGTCGCAGGCGTCGAGGAGGGTGTCGACGTCGGAGGCGTCGCCGTCACCCCGCTCGAGGCGGGACAGGATCTGCACCATCCACGGGGTTCCCTCACGGCACGGCGTGCACTTTCCGCACGACTCGTGCGCGTAGAACTGGGTCAACCGCCGGACGACCTTGAGCATGTCAACGGTCTCATCCATGATCATAATAGCGGCCGTGCCGAGCAGCGAACCAGCCTCGACGACACCCTCGAAGTCCAGTGGGACGTCAAGATGGTCGGCGGTGAGCATCGGCGTCGACGATCCGCCGGGGGTCCATGCCTTCAACCGCCGCCCCCCGCGGATGCCCCCGGCCATCTCCAGCAGCTCGGCAAGGGTGGTTCCCATCGGCGCCTCGTACTGGCCCGGGCGGGTCACATGCCCGGACAGACTGTAGATCTTCGGCCCGGGTGAACGTTCGCGGCCCATCGACCGGAACCACGCCACCCCGCGCCGGATGATGTACGGGACGCTGGCGATGGTCTCGACGTTGTTGACCACCGTCGGTGACGCGTACAGCCCGTGCGTCGCTGGGAAGGGCGGGCGCAGCCGGGGCTGGCCGCGGCGGCCCTCCAGGGAGTCCAGCAGCGCGGTCTCCTCGCCACAGATGTAGGCACCGGCGCCGGAATGGACGACCAGATCCAGGTTGAACCCGCTGCCGAGGATGTCCGCGCCGAGGTAGCCGGCCTGGTATGCCTCGGCGACCGCGGCCCGCAGCCGGCGTCCGCAGTGCACCAGTTCCCCGCGCAAGTAGATGAAGGCGTTGTTCGCCCGCACCGCGAACGAGGCGATGATGATGCCCTCGATCAACGAATGTGGGTCGGCCATCATCAGCGGCGCGTCCTTGCAGGTACCGGGCTCGCCCTCATCCGCGTTGATGACCAGATAGTGCGGTTTGCCGTCGCCCTGCGGGATGAAGCCCCACTTCATGCCGGTGGGGAAGCCAGCGCCGCCACGGCCCCGCAGACCGGAGTCCTTGATAAGCCCGATGATGGCGTCCGGACCCGTCTCCAGCGCCTGGCGCAACGCCTGGTAACCATCGGTGCGTTCGTAGGTGGCGAGCGTCCAGGACTCGGGAGTGTTCCAGCGTCCGGTGAGAACCGGGGTGACCGGCATGGTCAGCTCCCCTTCGTCTGATGGGCGGTCCGCCCGGTGCGGGCCCGCTTGGCGGTGCCGGTCGGGGCGACCGTCGCACCGGCGGTAACCGGGTCGGGCGGGCCCGCGGCAACCGGACCCGGCATGTCCACGGCATCCGCGATGAGGAGACCCGCCACGGATGGTTCACCCACGCCCGGTCCGGCCACCGCGCCGGGGCGCGGGTCGGGGAAACCGGCCAGCTGCCGGGACGCCTCGACGAACGTGCACAACGGCGCACCGCGCGTCGGAGCCGGACGTTCGCCGCGTTGCAGCGCGGCCACGATCTCGACGGCGGAGTCCGGGTCGACCTGGTCGAAGAACTCGTAGTTGATGGTCATCACCGGCGCGTAGTCGCAGGCCGCCAGGCACTCCGCGTGCTCCAGAGTGATCGCGCCATCCGCTGTCGTCTCGTCGTGGCCGACACCGAGATGACGCGAGAGCCGGGCGTAGACGTCCTCGCCGCCAAGCAGGGCGCACGAAAGGTTCGTGCAGACCGACACCAACCAGTCGCCGACCGGCTGGCGCTTGTACATCGTGTAGAAGGTCGCGACCGCGCTCACCTCGGCCTGGGTGATGGCGAGTTCGGTGGCGCAGAACTCGATCCCCTCGGCCGTCACGCAGCCGTCCTCGGCCTGCACGAGATGCAGCATGGGCAGCAGCGCCGAGCGGGAGCGACCCGCTGGGTACCGGGCGATGATGTCCCGCGCGGCGGCCCGGGTCTGTTCGGTCAGTGGCATTACCGGTCAACTCCCCCGAGAACTGGGTCGACGGACGCCACGCCGACGATCACGTCCGCGACCTGGCCGCCCTCGGTCATCGCCGGGACCGCCTGCAGGTTGACGAAACTGGGATCCCGGACATGGACACGGAAGGGTCTGGTGCCACCGTCGCTGACGACGTGATAGCCCAGCTCGCCGCGAGGCGACTCCACAGCCGTGAACGCCTGCCCGGCCGGGACCCGGAAGCCCTCGGTGACCAGTTTGAAGTGGTGGATCAGAGCTTCCATCGAGGTACCCATGATCGTACGGATGTGATCGAGGGAGTTGCCCATCCCGTCGGTGCCGATGGACAGCTGCGCCGGCCAAGCGATCTTTTTGTCTGCGATCATCACCGGACCGGGAGACAGCCGCCCCAGGCACTGTTCGATGATCTTCAGCGATTCGCCCATCTCCTCCAACCGCACGAGGTAGCGGGCGTAGGAGTCGGCCTCCAAGCGGGTGGGGACCTCGAAGTCGTACGTCTCGTAACCGCAGTACGGCATGGTCTTGCGCAGGTCCCAGGCCAACCCGGCCGCGCGCAGCACGGGCCCGGTCACGCCGAGCGCGATACAGCTGGCCGCATCGATGTAGTTGACATCGACCATGCGGCCCTTCCAGATCGGCTGCCCGGTCAGCAGCGCATGGTACTCCTCGATCCGTTTCGGCATGTCGGCGAGGAAGACACGGATGTCGCCCTCAATCCCGTCGGGAAGGTCCTGGGCCAGCCCGCCGGGTCGGATGTAGGCGTGGTTCATCCGCAGACCGGTGATCGCCTCCAGAAGATCCAGAATCTTCTCGCGCTCGCGGAACCCGAAAATCATCCCCGTGGTGGCGCCGATCTCCATCGCTCCGGTGGCGAGCCACACCAGGTGGGAGGCGATCCGCTGGAGTTCCATCACGAGCACCCGGATGACGGTCGCCCGCTCGGGAACCTCCTCGGTGACACCGAGGAGCTTCTCCACCGCCAGGCAGTAGGCCGTCTCGTTGTACAGCGGCGCGAGGTAGTCGGCCCGGGTGAGAAAGGTGACCGCCTGCGTCCAGGTGCGGAACTCGCAGCTCTTCTCGATCCCGGTATGCAGATAACCGATCACGACCCGGGTCTGGATGACCGTCTCGCCCTCGATCTCCAGCACGAGGCGCAGCACTCCGTGGGTGGACGGATGCTGCGGGCCCATGTTGACGGTGAGCCGCTCGGTGTAGTCCTCGCCGCCGCCGAGTACCTGTTCCCAGTCACCGCCAGTGACCGTGTATATCCGCCCGTCTGCCGATTCGGTGAAGCCGGCCTCATAGGCGGTGGCGGACGCATCAGCCGCGGGAACATCAGCAGGAACATCGCCGGCCGGCGGTCCCGCGAACGTACTGGACCTGTTGGACCTGTTGGACGTGGTGGACGTCTCGGAGGCGTGGGTGGTCATAACGAACCTCGTTGGTAAGAATGACACATATCGGAACGGCACATATCGGAACGGCACATATCGGGACGGCACATATTCGAACGGCACAGCTTCGAACGGCACAGATGAGGGCTGCGTCCGATCACGAGTAGCTCCGCCGCGTGTCGGGTGCCGGTATCTGGGCGCCCTTGTAGTCGACGGGCACGCCGCCGAGCGGATAGTCCTTACGCTGTGGGTGACCGGACCAGTCGTCCGGCATCATGATCCTGGTGAGGCTGTCGCGGCCGGAGAAGACGATGCCGAAGAAGTCGTAGGTCTCCCGCTCGTGCCAGTCCGCGGTAGGCCAGACACCCATGACGCTCGGGACGGTGGGGTCGTCGTCGGCGAGGGCGACCTCGACACGGACGCGGCGACACCAGGTCATCGACAGCAGGTGGTACACGGCGTGCAGCCGCCGGCCGCTGGGGTCGTCGGGGTAGTCCACCCCGGAGACCGAGGACAGCAGTTCGAAGCGCAGATCCGGATCATCCCGCAGCGTCTGCGCGACTGCGAGCAGGTAGCCGCGCCGCACGTGCAGGGTCAACTCGCCGCGTTCGACCACCACGCGTTCGAGCGCCTCGCCGAGCGCTGGGAAGGAGCGCTCCAAGGCGTCGTAGACGGTGTCGGCGTCAGGGTCGCCGAACGGTCGTGCTGTCGACGCCGGAGCCGACGGGCTCTCCACGAGTCCGCCGAAACCGGAGGTGTCGCCGGAGCCGGACGCACCGAAGGCGTCGTGCCGACGCGGTCCGCCCGTGCCCGAGGACACCGCACGTTCGCTCATTCCCTGTCTCCGTGCTCCGGTGCGGCCCCGGCGGTCGGCTTCGTGGTGGGCACCGGACGCTTGGTCCGGCCGAACACCGAACCGGGCGCGATCGCGGCAGGTCGGCGGGTGTCGAGCGACGGTTCGACCGCGCCGACTCCGGTAGGAAGCGGGGCACCGGCGGGAAGACGGAACCGCTTGCGATCGTTGACCGACAGCGTGTCGGTTTCCAGCGCCCCAGCCGGCAGACCGGCCCGCGCGGTGGCCACCTCGATCGGCTTCGGGTAAGGCGAGTCGCCGACCGTCGTGTATTGGAGCTTACCCGTCACCGTGCCGGCGAGAATCTTCTCGTGCAGCTTCAGGATCGCGTCCATGAGCATTTCCGGCCGCGGCGGGCAGCCCGGCAGATACATGTCCACCGGGACGATGTGGTCCACACCCTGAACGATGGCGTAGTTGTTGAACATCCCGCCGCTGCTCGCGCACACGCCCATCGCGAGCACCCACTTGGGTTCGGGCATCTGGTCATAGATCTGGCGCAGTACCGGAGCCATCTTCTGGCTGACCCGACCCGCGACGATCATAAGGTCGGCCTGGCGCGGGCTGGCCCGGAACACCTCCATGCCGAACCGAGCGAGGTCGTAACGACCTGCGCCGGTCGACATCATTTCAATGGCACAGCATGCCAGGCCGAACGTGGCCGGCCACAGCGAGGACCGCCGTGACCAGTTGGCCATCTTCTCCACGGTCGTGAGCAGCAGGCCACCGGGCAACTTCTCTTCTAGTCCCATTCGAGGCCTCCGCGTCGCCACACGTACGCATAAGCGACGAATACGGTCGCGATGAACATCACCATCTCGACCAGACCGAAGACCCCCAGGCTCCCGAAGGCAACCGCCCACGGATACAGGAAAATGATCTCGATGTCGAAGACGATGAACAGCATCGCGGTCAGGTAGAACTTCACCGGGAAGCGGTGGGGGCCGGCCGGCTCGGGCGACGGCTCGATTCCGCACTCGTAGGCGTCGAGCTTGGCGCGGTTGTACCTCTTCGGGCCGACCAGCGACCCTGTGATCACAGATCCGATCGCGAACGCTGCCGCGATCACTAAAAGTACGAGGATCGGCACGTAGTTCGACAGCATGCCGAGCTCCTCTCTGCAG
Source organism: Protofrankia sp. Cr2 (assembly GCF_963555885.1). Classification (NCBI taxonomy): domain Bacteria; kingdom Bacillati; phylum Actinomycetota; class Actinomycetes; order Frankiales; family Frankiaceae; genus Protofrankia; species Protofrankia sp. Cr2. The sequence continues at coordinate 14,573 of NZ_CAUVXG010000003.1, read as the reverse complement.
GTCCGGTGCGGGATGTGGCAGTGGCAGTGGCAGTGGCGGTGTGCCGTTGACGATCAGTTCCAGGCGACCCGCGGTGAGCTGGTCGGATCGCGCCCGGGAGCCTACGCGACGCCCGATCCGGGGGGTGCGACCGGTTTACCCCGACCCGGCAAGTGATGTCCGATGGCGTCCGATGGCGTCCGGCGGCGCACGTTTCGGCACTCAGGTCGCAGGCGCCAGTTTGGTCATCGCGTTGATCAGACGGTCCAGCGCATCACCTCCCCGCGGGTCGGTGAGATTCGCCAGCAGCTTCAGGGTGAAGCGCATGAGCGTCGGCCGAGGCAGCCCATATCGAGTCGCCGTCCGCATCACCGCCGGGTTTCCGATCAGCTGGACGAACACCCGACCGAGGGTGTAGTAGCCGCCGTACCGCTGCCGGAGAACCTGCGGGTATGCCTCAAGTGCCCGTTCCCGCGACGGTCCGGACGTGCGGGCCATCGCCTGCACGGCGACCTCGGCCGCGAGGCGTCCGGACTCCATGGCGTAGGCGATACCCTCACCGTTGAAAGGGTTGATCACGCCACCCGCATCCCCGACGAGCATGAGACCGTCGCGATAGTGCGGCGTGCGGTTGAAGGCCATCGGCAGCGCGCTACCGCGGATCGGACCGGTGGCATTCTCCTCGACGTAGCCCCACTCCGGTGGGAGACCACCGAGCCAGCGGCGGAGCAGGTCCTTGTAGTCGGTGTTCTGGAAGGCGCTGGTGGTGTTCAGCAGCCCGAGGCCGACATTGCTCGTTCCGTCCCCGACGCCGAAAATCCACCCATAGCCGGGAAGCAGCCGGGAGGCCCCCGGTGCGCCCTCCCACAGTTCCAGATGGGACTCCAGGAAATCGTCGTGGGTGCGGGGGCTGCGGTAATACCGGCGCACCGCAACCCCGAGCGGACGATCATCACGGCGGCCGATGCCGAGCGAGAGGGCCATCCGCGCGCTGTTGCCGTCCGCGGCGATCACCAGCGGAGCGCGGAACTCGACCGGTTCGCGGCCACGGCCAGCCTTCGCGTGAACTCCGACAACCCGACCGGTGCGCTCGTCGAGCACAGGGCCGGTGACCGCGGTGTCCTCCCGCAGCTGCGCCCCTGCCTTCTCGGCGTGCCGGGCGAGCAGCTCGTCGAAGTCGAGCCGGGGACGGACCAGGCCGTAATCCGGCCAGTTCGCAAGCTCGGGCCACGGCAGTTCGAGTCGCACGCGGCCGCCGACGATCCGCAGGCCGCGGTTTCGGACCCACCCATCGCTGCCGGTGTCGATACCCATCTCGATCAGGCTGCGAACGGCCCGGGGGGTGAGCCCGTCACCGCAGACCTTCTCCCGCGGGAAGCTCGTCTTCTCCAGCAGGACGACATCCAGCCCGGTGCGGGCCAGGTGATACGCAGCAGCCGACCCGCCTGGTCCAGCACCGACAACGATGACATCGGCGTGCTCGGCCTCGACCGCTGTCATGATCACGCACCGCTCCGGATCGCCGGGGTATTCCCACTCGCCACACTTCCGCCGCTCGTGAACGTTTTCACGAGCGCAACGGCGAGTCTAGGCCCTGCGCCCGCGGTTGGCACAGGTGCCGGGATCGCGAACACGCCCGCGTCGCGTGCAGCGACCAAGCACGGGTCCGAACCGCAGCAAATGGATCACCATGGCCGTAAGGTGAGTGGGGATGATGTACCGGATCAGGCGCTGTGATCCCCGCCCCGAGGCGCTCGGGGCGCGACCTGATACTCGACCGGACATTCGACCGGACAGGAGCACGGGATGAGCTTCGAGACCGTCACACTGTCCACGGCAGACGGACCTATGGATGCTGTCGTCGCGCATCCGGCCGACGTGCCCCGCGGCGGTGTCATCGTCGCCCAGGAGGCATTCGGGCTCACCGGGTACATCGAGGCCGTGTGCGAGCGTTTCGCCGCCGTCGGCTGGCGTGCCATCGCGCCGGCCTTCTACCACCGGGCGGGGTCACCGGTCTTCGCCTATGACACCGATATCGCCGCCATCCGACCGACCATGCAGGCGCTCAACAGCTTTGAGATCCTCGATGACCTCGACGCGAGCATGGAGTTGCTCGCCGACGAGGGAACCGCGATCGACCACATCGCGGTGGTCGGTTTCTGCATGGGCGGAACGGTGGCGACGATCGCCGCCGCACACCGTCCGCTCGCGGCCGCTGTCAGCTTCTACGGCGGCGGGCTCGTCCAGGGCCGTTTCGGCGAGGCGCCCCTGATCGAAGTGGCGGCCCGCCTCCAGGCACCGTGGTTGGGCCTTTTCGGCGACATCGACCAGAACATCCCGGTGGAACACGTCGAAGCCATGCGATCGGCCACCGGGAACGCCGCCGTGCCGACCGAAATCGTCCGTTACCCGGGTGCGGGGCACGGGTTCCACTGCGATGCACGGCCCACGGCATACAACGCCGTCGCCGCCGCGGATGCCTGGGCCCGCACGCTGGCCTGGCTGGACGCCCACATCCCAGACTGATCATCAAGCTTGGTCGCCCAAGGTGCCTCGGTGGCGGCGTGCCTCGGTGGCGGCGTGCCTCGGTGGCGGCGTGGTGGGATACCGGGTCAGGACGGGCGGGTGGCCCGGTGCAGGGCCACGATCCCGCCGGTGAGGTTACGCCAGCCGACCCGCGTCCAGCCCGCTCCGGCGATGCGCGCGGCCAGGGCCGGCTGGTCCGGCCAGGCGCGGATCGACTCGGCCAGGTAGACGTAGGAGTCCGGACTGCTGCTGACCGCGCGGGCGAGCCCGGGTAGCGCCCGCATCAGGTACTCCAGGTAGACCGTGCGCCACGGCGCCCAGGTGGGCCGGCTGAACTCGCAGACGACCAGGCGTCCACCCGGCCGGGTCACTCTCGCCAGCTCCGCGAGGCAGGCGTCCACATCGACGACGTTGCGCAGGCCGAAGGAGATCGTCACCCGGTCGAAGGAGGCGTCCGCGAACGGCAGCTTCAGGCCGTCCCCTGCGACCAGAGCAACAAGGCCGCCACCAGCAGTATTCAACTGCTGACGGAGGCGCCGGCGGCCGACCCTGAGCATGCCCAGGGAGAAGTCACAGGCCACGACCGCGGCGCCGCGGGCGGCGAACGCCCGCGAGGAGGTGGCGGTACCGGCCGCCAGGTCCAACACCCGAAGTCCCGGACGCAGCTCGAGTGCGTCCGCGGTGGCAATGCGCCAGGTCCTGTCCCGACCGGCCGACAGCACCGTGTTGGTCAGATCGTAACGACGCGCAACACCGTCGAACATGGCCGCAACCTCGTCCGGACGCTTGTCCAGCCCGGGTCGGCCGGCCGAGGTACCGGGCGTCGGCGCAGCGCTGCCGCCTGCCCCGCTCACCGAAACACCGCCGGGGGGCCTGCGGTGGCAACATCAACGGCCAGCTGATCGTCTCCGGCCGCCATGGCGAGCGCGGCCTGGGCCGCATCCCAGTCGGTGGCGGCACCGATCGCCGTGAGCCGCGCCCGGGTCGCGGTGTCACACAGCGCTCCGGCCACCCCGGCCTCGTAGAGGTCGCGGGCACCCACGCCCAAGGCGGCGGCCACCGCGTGCTCCCGTCCGAGATCGGTGTCGAACATGGCCGGGTCGTCGGTGGCCAACGAGCAGCGGACGCCGGCGGCCATGAGCGCGGGCAGCGGATGCGCGGCGAGCTCGGCCACCGACCGGGTCCGCAGGTTGGACACCGGGCAGACGTCCAGGACGATGTTCCGTTCGGCGAGTTCAACCATGAGATCGGGATCGTCCACGGCGCGGATGCCGTGGCGGATGCGGCGTGCACCCAGCGCATCGACGGCGCCCCTGATCGATTCCGGTCCGGTGGTCTCGCCCGCGTGCGGGACGGCGGCCAGCCCGCCGTCGGCGGCGATGGCGAACGCCCGTGCATACGGCTCGGGCGGATGACCGACCTCCGGCCCGCCGAGGCCGAGGCCGACGATCCCCAGGTCCCGGAACCGGACCGCCTGGCGCGCCACCTCGCAGGCCGCATCCGGTGGCAGGATGCGGTCGACGTCCGGAGTGAGACGCATGTCCAGACCGAACCGTTCCCGCGCCTCGGCCACACCGTCGGCGTAGCCGTTGAAGATCTCCTCCCAGGAGATTCCGCGCTGGACCCGGAACCACGGCGAGAAGATCCCCTCCACATACACAGCCCCGTGCGCCGATGCCTGCGCCGCGTAGTCGACGACGACCTGACGGAAGTCCTCGGCGGTGCGCATCACGTGCGTGGTGAGGATCCAGATCTCGATGAAATGGTCGAAGTCCCGGAACCGGTAGAGCTCGGTGAGGCCCTCGACGGTCGTCGCAGGCAGCGGCTCGCCGTTACGCCGCGCCATCGCCAGCAGCGTCGCCGGGCGGACGGTGCCCTCCAGGTGGACGTGCAGTTCGATCTTCGGTCCGGTGCGCACGGTCACCCGGTCAGGTTAGCCGGGTCGATCCCGCACGGGGCGTGGACCTGGCATTCATCGATCGAGTCAGAGATCGAGTCAGAGATCGAGAAAATACCGCAGGACCTTGCGAATTGCGGCAAGCGTGGCGGTGTCGACGGTTCCCAGACAGCGTTCGAGCCTGGCGCCGTCGATCGCCCGGATGTCTTCGGGACGGGCGAAACTCCGCTTGCTCAGCCCGGTCGCGGGTCCGTCGATCCGGGGTTGTGTGACCAGACCACGGTCCTTCCCCGTAAGGGGGACGACGATCACCATGTCGATCGGAAGACCATGGAGACCGTCGGCCGACACGATCACGACGGGCCGCCGGCCGCCCTGCTCATGGCCGACGACGGGGTCGAGGAGCGCGAGCCAGATCTCGCCGGTGTGGACCTGCCTCATTCCCACCAGCCCGACGTGTCGTCGAGCGCGAGCGCGTCCCGGTCGGTGCCGTGCTGCCAGGCCCTCGACTCGTTCCGGTCGCGGTCCCACTCCTCGGGAGCAGCGGCGCGCAGCTCCTCGAGCTGCACTCGCGCCCGCGCGAAGAAGGACTCGCGTTCAAGTGTTTCGACGATCTCGGCAAGCATGCGGCCCATCGTGGTTCCGCGATCCTGGGCGAGGGATGCGAGCCGGTCCCGAACTGTTACGTCCACTTTGATCGTCGTCGTCGCCATACCAGACAGTCTACCGATCAGTAGACCGTCCAGTCGACCATGTCACGGCAATGCATCTGTCGCCGCGTCACGCACAATGGGATCTTCGTCGTTGTCGGCCCGGTCCCACAACAGGAGTGCGGTGGCGGGGTCGTCCGGCCAATAGGTCGCGATCGCTTCGACAGCCATCCGGCGCACGTCCCGGTGCCGGTCGTTGACGGCCCGATCATGCAGCCACGACAGCGTGCCGGGATGCTCCCGCCAGTCGGCGACGATCGCCTCCATGGCGACTGAACGAACATCAAAATGAAGGTCGTCGGTTACCCGCTCCCGCAGCAGCGCCACGGTGGTCGGATCGTTGCGCCAGCCCGCGACGATCGCCTGTACTGCTGCCCGCCGCACATCCACTCGTTCGTCCTGGAGCCCGTGGTCACGCAGCCACGACAGGTTCGTAGGGCCGTACCGCCAGCTGTCGGCGATCGTGCCCACCAGCAGGGAGCGCGCGGTGGAGTCATCCTGCGCCCGCCGACGCAACCACGGCAGCAGCTCCGGGTCATCGCGCCAGCGCGCGGCGAGCACCCGTGTGGCCGTGTCACGCACACCGGCTTCCTCGTCGTCGACGGCAAGCGCACGCAGCAGCGGCAGGGTCTCCGGGTCATCGCGCCAACCCGTGGCGAGCGCCCCCGTCGCCGCGCATCTGACCACGACGTGCCTGTCGTTGCTGATCAGTTGATGCACCAGGGACCGGATGGCTGCCTCGTGCGGCCAACCCGCGCTGATGGCTCGTACCGCGGCGGACCGTACGTTGCCGTTGTCGGCATGTGCGACCTGCTCGGTCAACCACGCCAGGCTGGCAGGACCGCCTCGCCAGCTGTCGGCGATAATCGTGAGTGCAGCCTGCGACTCAGCCGTGTTCGGGTAGGCAGCGACCACGTCGGGCAGCAACGGCAGGGCACTCGGATCATCCCGCCAACCGGCCGCGATCACCGTCAGCACGGCCTTGCGCACCGCTGCATCCTCGTCAGCGACAGCTCGCGCACCGAGCACGGGTAGGGCGGTCGGATCGCCCTGCCAACCAGCCCCGACCGCTTCCACGGCCACTCGACGCACCGCCGCATCCGGGTCCGCGACAGCGCGGTCGAGCAGGAACGGCAGGGCGCCCGGATCGTCCCGCCAACCGGCCCCGATCGCCTCCACCGCCATTCGCCGCACAAACGCATTCTGATCGACGACGGCCCGATCCCATAGCAGCGGAGGAACGCCGGGATCATCGGGCCACGTCTGCGCGATCGACTTGAGAAACACCCCCCGCATGAGCGGATCTTCGGCACCAATCGCCTGAGCCCGCAGCCTCGCAAGCAGCGCAGGATCATTTCGGCCCGCTGGATCGATCTTGTGAGTCATGATTCTGCCCGGCTCCATATGCACGCATGGTAGTGCCACCGTCAGGCCTGCTGACTCGCGACTCGTGGCTCCTGCCTGTGATTCGACGAAGAGCCCCGGCCCGACCGGAACCTCGGCGCCGAGCCGTACGCCACCCTGACCGCGTGAATCCGCCGTGGATAATCTCAGCATGCCTTCGACAACACACACTCTGCACATCGACTACTGGCAATACTCCATGTGTGATGGCAGCGACCTACCACCAACCGCTGCCGCCCACTCTAAGGTTACATCGGGAAATAATCTCGTAACTGCCGGAGAAGGGTACGCTCGCTTCCGGTCCGGTACACAATGGGGAAAAATTTGGGTGACCGTCAATTTGTGCGAAACCGAGCCTTTGCTCGTCCTCGATGCGTGGGAAGCCGTCGTGGATGTGAGTTACCACAGCCCGGAAGGAAAAACGTACCTGTATACCTGGGACTTTTCCCTGCCCGAAGACGCCGGAAACCTTGCGCATGCCGGGCCCGGCTGGTACCGGACCCGGGTCCAGACACGCGGCCGCGCGGAAGGTCGTAGGCACGATTCGTCCAAGGAACCCGTCGAAGAACATTCGATCAGCCTCTGGCCGGCCACAGGCCCCGAACCGGACCGTGTCCACAAAATGGACGACGCATTTCCTGCTCGCAGATAAAACACGGAGGTTTCTGATTACCAGCGTCAATGACTGTGCTCGCCAACCGGTGGACGAGCCGTCAGCGGATCATCCAAGGCCACGGAAGACCGGGCTTGACGTCAGGTCTGTCTGGCCGGCGCTTGGAGTGCTCGTTGTCCTTGTCACCGGCTGTGGCGAATCAGCCAAGGCGAACTCCTCGCAGTCCGCCCCGACCGTCGCTCGAACGGCGGAACCCACATCGGTCGGATCGTCGCCGACCGCATCCACCACTCCCATCGGGGATCGCGCCACGGTCCGGCCGTCGGTCTCCCAGTGGCTGATCGACCGGACGGCGGAGCCCGGTGTGGTCAGGTCGCCTTCCGCGTCCAGCAAGGTCCGGACGGTTCCGACGAGCGCCACGGCCCCGGCGGCAGCCGACGTGACGGTGTCATGCGGTATCGAGTACGAGTCAGGGTTGCCCACCGCCTTTGTCGTCGTCTCCAACCACTCGACGGTTACCAGCGACTACGTCATCCACGTCGCGTTCGGCAGCAAGGACGACCCGACGGACACGGGAGCCGGTGTGGCGACGGTGAGTAACATCGCTCCCGGCCAGATATTGTCCCCATCGCAGCGAGTCAGCTGGGGGCACGACGACCTGCCCGGCGGCTTTACCTGCAGGGCAACGCAGGTGGATCGGCACGCACACTGACCGAACAGGGCAACCACCCCTGGCGCAGCGGCGGCAGCCGGCGATCTTTCGAGGTTTATGCGCTGAATACCCGCTTGTTGATCTCACAAACCTCGAAAGATCGTTACGAACGAGGCTGATTGCAGGCCGGAGCCGGTTTCAGGCTGTCGGCAGGGTGGTCGAGGAGAAGCGTGAGGCCACTCGGCCGTCGACGAACCCAGTCATCAGAAGTTCTGAATCAGCTATCATGAAGAGCATGCATGTGATGACGGCGTCCGAAGCGTCCCGGAATTTCAGCGCGGTTCTGGACGAGGCCGAGCATGGCGAGACGATCGTCGTGACCCGCAGCGGACGGCGGGTCGCCGTGATCATGCCGGCACCACAGACCAACGGCGAAGCCCTGCGGGAAGTGTTCCGCCGCTGGGGCGGCCAGGCTGGCATCGACGAAACGTTCGCCGCCAACGTCGCCGGCGCGCGGGAAGCTGCTTCGACTGTGCATGACATCGACCCGTGGCACGACTGATCCTCGACACGGGCGTGCTGGTCAACGGCGCCCGGGGCCGGCTCGACCTCGCCGCGATCAGCGATCAGGACGACGTCGTCCTACCAGCCGTGGTTCTTGCCGAATACGGCGTCGGCGTACTGCTGGCCACCGATGAGGCCACCCGGGCCGCGCAACGCGCGTTCCTCGCGGACATGCTCGCCGTCACCCCCGTGGAGAACTACACCCCTGACGTCGCCGAGCACCACGCCGAACTACTCGCCTGCACGCGTCGCACCGGCAAGCCCCGCGGGGCTCATGACCTCATCATCGCCGCGACCGCTCGCGCCACCAAGCGTGTTCTGGTGACCACCGACGAACAGGCCCGTTTCGACGAGCTGCCCGATGTCACCGTCCGCCTGGTCACCCCCGACCGCGCAGGCCGATAAGAACGCGCAGCGGCGGCAGCCGGCGCGCCCGTCAGCGCGTTGCGACGATCGGCAGCATGGGTGGCGACGACAGTGCGGTCGAAGAGAAGTGGGAGGCCACCCGGTCGTCCACCGGATCCTGCGCAGGGTCATGGTGCACGACCAGGTGCCGGTAGAGCGTGTCGCGCTGTGCGGGAATCCGATCGGCGGTACGGATCAAACCGATGAGCTCGGTCCGGTTGGTCCGGTGCCGGGCGCCGGCCGAGGACACCACGTTCTCCTCCAGCATGACCGAACCCAGATCGTCCGCGCCCATGTGCAGGGTGAGCTGACCGACCTCCTTACCGGTCGTCAGCCACGAGCCCTGCAGGTGCGCGATGTTGTCGAAGAACAGCCGGGCCACCGCCACCAGCCGCAGGTATTCGATCGTGGACGCCTGTGTGCGTCCGCGCAGGTGGTTGTTTTCCGGCTGGTAGGTCCACGGAATGAACGACCGGAAACCGCCGGTGCGGTCCTGGACGTCACGGATCATCCGCAGGTGCTCGATGCGCTCGGCGTTGGTCTCACCGGTGCCCATCATGAACGTCGCGGTCGATTCGACACCGAGCCCGTGCGCGGCTTCCATCACCGACAGCCACACATGGCCGGGTTCCTTCAGCGGGGCGATGGCGTGCCGGGGACGCTCGGTGAGAATCTCCGCCCCCGCGCCGGCGAAGCTGTCGAGCCCCGCGTCGCGCAGCCGGACGATGACATCGCTATAGCTCAGCCCGGACGTCCGCGCGATGTGGACGACCTCGCTGGCACCCAGGGAATGCAGGGTGAGCTGCGGGTACGCCCGCTTGATCGCCGCGAAGGCACTCTCATACCACTCGATACCGAACTCGGGATGGTGACCGCCCTGGAGCATGATCTGGGTTGCCCCCAGCTCAACCGCTTCGCCGCATCTGGCGACGATGTCCTCGACGTCGCGGACCCAGCCTTCGGAGTGCCCCGGAGCGCGGTAGAACGCGCAGAACCGGCACGCGGTCACGCAGACGTTCGTGTAGTTGATGTTCCGATCGATGATGTACGTCGCGATGCCATCCGGGAAACGGCGGCGACGGACGACGTCGGCGGCCTGGCCCAGGGCGTGCAGCGGGGCCTTCGTGTAGAGCAGCAGCGCCTCGTCGGGGCTGATCCGCCCGCCGTCCGCGGCGCGGGCGAGCACGGAGGAGATTTCCCCCTCGCTCACCACCGAAGGCGCTGCAACTACCGGAGAACCGCTGTCGGCATCATCCACAAGGCTCACCCTGCGATGGTACGGCGAGCGGGCCTGCCGCCCGGGCTTTCGGGTGCGGGGGGACGACAGCCGATGCCGCATCACCCCTGGCCGGTCCGGGCAGAGCCGGTTTGATCAACGCCGGTCCGGGTGTCGTCGACCTTGTTGCGCACCCGGTCGACGACATCGCGCTGAAAACGGTCGACCACCTCGTGCTGGAAGCCGTCCTGGACATGGGTCCAGACCTGCTCCCACAACCGACCGCGCTGCGTGTCCCAGATATGGGTGACACGGTCGACCCCGGACATCACCAAAAAGATCAACAGAAGGAGAATGACCAAACGCTTCCCCGGTATCCGAGGTCGCCACCGCCGTCGGCGGCGCGGCGGCGCATACCGTTCCGGCGCATACCGTTCCGGCTTATACCTTCCCTCTGCATACCGACCCCGTGCATACCGCTCCGGCACAGGTGGCTCCGGTGCATACCGCTCCGGCACAGGTGGCTCCGGTGCATACCGCTCCGGCGCGGGCGCCTGCGGAACGCCCAGCCTGGTACGGCCGTCGTGCACGGGCCTGGCTGCGACCGCACCCACCGCGGATTGCCCACGCCGGCCACCCGACCAGGTGCCGTCGAGGACCTCGGGCACGGCGGCGCGGGTGCCAGACCGTGCCCGTGCCTGGTCACCGAGCAATGCCAGCACGAGATCTTCGGCGGACGGCCGGGCACGCGGATCCCGGTTCAGGGCCGCCGCGACCAGCGGACGAAGATCCTCGGGAACACCGCCGAGGTACGGACGCTCCATGACGATCCGCTGGGCGATCTCAAGCGGGGCACCGTCACCGAAAGGATGGCACCCGGCCGCCGCATAAGCGATCAGCAGGCCCCAGGCGAAGACGTCGGCGGCCGGGCCTACCGGCGCGCCCTCCATCTGTTCGGGTGCCATCCAACCCGCCGACCCCAGTACCAGGCCGGTGCGGGTACGCCCGACCACCGCGTCCAGCGCCCGCGCGATCCCGAAATCGATGACCCGCGGCCCCGAATACGACAGCAGCACATTGCTCGGCTTGAGGTCGCGGTGCACGATGCCGGCGCCATGGATGGCGGTCAGCGCAGAGGCCACCCCCACCGCGACTCCCTGCAGAGTCGACAACACCAGCGGCCCACGCGCGGTGACGACGTCGTCCAGGCGGACCCCGTCGATGTACTCCGTGACCAGGTACGGCGGGTAGGCGCCGGGATCTGCGTCGAGCACCTGTGCGGTACAGAAGGGTGCGACGCGGCCAGCCGCCGCGACCTCGTCGGCGAAGCGTGCCCGGAACTCCGGATCGGCCGCGAGGTCTTCTTTGATCACCTTGACGGCCACCGGACGGCCGGCTTCGTCCTGGCCGAGGTACACCACGCCCATGCCGCCGACGCCGAGCCGACCGACGACCCGGTACCGGCCGATCCGGGCGGAGTCCCCTGGTTGGAGTGGCATGACCCCACGCGGTCCATCCGATGCCGACTCCGGTCGCACGTTCCCGTTCACCATGTCTTCTCTGATCGCAGTCCTCCCTACCAGCGCCGCGACCACTGACGCACAGTCATGAGACGGCATACGGTCCGCTTCGACGGTAACCGCACGGCGGGCGCGCCACCCGTCGGTGTCCCCGGCCTGACCGCGCTCCGGTCTGCCACGGCGGTCGGGTTACGCCGTCACGGCGTCTCAATCGCCGATACGGCAGGATGGAGCGCGAGTCTCCTTTCCATGGTGCCGACCGGCCCTTGCGTATGCGATCCGGCGGGGCCGCATATCCCCGAAAGCCCCAGGAGTTACGCGTGGACGCAGTGACCCCCGCAGGCCCCGACAGCGCCGGCCGTGACAGCTCGACACCAGCGGACCTCGACACCGATATGTTGATCATTGGCGCCGGGCCGGCCGGGCTCTTCGGCGCCTACTATGCGGGGTTCCGCGGCATGTCCGTGACACTGATGGACTCGCTGCCCGAGGCCGGCGGTCAGGTCACCGCGATGTACCCAGAAAAAGTGATCTACGATGTAGCCGGTTTCCCGGCCGTGCGCGGCCGCGATCTGGTCGCCGCGCTCGTCGCGCAGGCCGGTGCGTTCTCCCCCACCTACCTGCTCGGCCAGCAGGCCGCTGAACTGACCCACGAGACCGACGCCGTCGTGGTCACCAGCGCCCAGGGGACACGGATCCGGGCGAAGGCCGTCGTCATCACCGGCGGCCTCGGGACGTTCACCCCCCGGCCGCTACCCGTCGGCGGCGATCATCTGGGCCGTGGCCTGGTGTACTTCGTCCCGAAACTCGACGTCTACACCGACACCGACGTCGTCATCGTCGGCGGCGGTGACAGCGCCTTCGACTGGGCGCTCGCCCTGGAACCGTTGGCACGCTCGGTGACCCTCGTGCACCGGCGGGACAAGTTCCGCGCCCACGCACACACCGTCGGGAAGGTGCAGACCTCCCGGGTCGAGGTCCTGACCTTCACCGAGGTCAGCGCCATCCACGGCGAAGAGCGGGTCGAGAAGGTCGAGCTCGCGCACAGCAAGTCCGGTGAGCGCCAGGTCCGCCCGGCTCAGGCGATCGTCGCCGCCCTCGGCTTCACCGCGGACCTGGGACCCCTGACCCGCTGGAACCTGACGATCGACAAACGCCACATCGTGGTGGACTCGACCATGGCGACCGGGATCGAACGGGTCTTCGCCGCCGGCGACATCACCGAGTACCCCGGCAAGGTCCGCCTGATCGCAACCGGCTTCGGTGAGGTCGCCACCGCCGTGAACAATGCCGCGCCGGTCATCGACCCGTCCGCCAAGGTCTTCCCCGGGCACAGCTCCGACGACGGTGCCGGTGTGGGTGACCAGACTGTGCCAGCCTGACCGAGCTGGCCGGGCGCGTCGTGGCGCAGACTGGTGCACATGCGGGGTCTACTGGTGATCGGGCACGGCTCGCGGCGGGATGAGGCGAACGCGACCGTCCGCGCGGTCGCCCGACTGCTTGCCGAGCCCGACCGCGCCGAAAACGACGGTGCCACAAGCAACGGTGCCGACAACGGCGGGCAGGCCCGCTGGGACGCGGTGGAACCCGCGTTTCTGGACCTCGTCCAGCCTGACATCGTCGCCGGCTACGGGATCCTGACCGCGGCGGGCTGCACCGAGATCGTCGCCCATCCGTTCTTCCTGTTCGAGGGCAACCACACCGCGCACGACATCCCGGCTGCCCTCGCCAGGGCGCAGGAGCAGTTCCCCGACACCCGTTGGCGCCTGACCGCACCGCTCGGTCTGCACCCCGGCGTGCTGGCCGCCGTCGCCGCCCGCATCGACGACACGCTGACCGGCGAGCATGCGGGAAACGATCAACTGGCTGGCAATTCTGTCAGCGCTGTCAGCGCTGGCACCGCCCTCAGCGCGAACGGGCCTTGGTAACAGCCGTGACGACCGCGGCGGCAAGCGGGTAGATGCCGGGCTCGGTTGCCACGGCGTCGACTCGCAGGCCGGCCCGCTGACACGCAGTGACTGTACGTGCGCCCATGGCCGCGACCAGGATCCCCTGCGACAGCGGACCGTAGAGCGCCGCCGTCGCCCGAGCCGCCGTCGATGACGCGAACGCGACCGCGTGCAGGTCACCGTGGCGCAGCTCCTCGGCGATCCGCGGGTCGGGCTCGGCCTCGACGTCGGTCACCGGACCGGGACGCGACACCACGGTCTCCACCGCGTCCGCGCCGAGAGCGCGCAGTCGTACGGCGAGCAGACCCGGACGCGATCTGGTCCGTGGGACGAGTACGCGGACACCCGCCAACGGATACCCGGCGCCGCTTGGCCCGGCACCGCTCGGCGGGCATTCGTCCCCACCGGGAGACGGGATGATCCGTGGCGCGGCGTCGCAGCGGGCCGCGACAGCACCGATCACCACCACCGCGGGCGAGCGGACACCCAGCGCGATGGCGTCGACCGCGATCATGTCCAGAGTACCGCGGACGACACGCTGGGCCGGCGTGGTGGCCCGTTCGATCACTGCGACGGGCGTATCCGGTAACCGTCCTCCGTCGATGAGCGCGGCGGCGATGTCAGCGAGCCGCGCGACGCCCATCAGCACAACAACGGTCATCCGGGAGGCCCCGAGCGCCGCCCAGTCCACGCCTGACTCCGGATGCCCGGGCGGCAGATGGCCGGAGACGACCGCGACATCCTGGGCGACACCACGATGGGTGACCGGGATCCCGGCATAGGCAGGACCCGCGAACGCCGAGGTCACCCCGGGGACGACGGTGCATGTCACTCCGGCGAGCCGGCAGGCTTCGGCCTCCTCGCCACCACGTCCGAGCACGAACGGGTCCCCGCCCTTGAGCCGGACGACCAGGTGACCGGCAAGCGCGCGATCGACCAGCAACGCGTTGAGGTCCTCCTGAGTCCGGGTCAGCGCGCCGGCGCTCTTACCACTGTAAATGATCTCCGCATCGGGCCGGACGAACGCAAGGACCTCAGCGGAAACAAGGCGGTCGGTGACGACGACGTCGGCCCTGCCAAGCAGTTCCCGGCCACGGATGGTCAGCAACCCCGGATCCCCCGGCCCGATGCGGAGATC
>NZ_CAUVXG010000002.1:223596-260499 GCF_963555885.1 Protofrankia sp. Cr2 | reverse complement strand
GAGAGTCGGCGGACGAGGTAGGCCGTCCCCCCGCCAGGCAGCTTGCGGGTCGAGATCAGCTCCTGGACGCGCATCCGGCACCAGGCGGGGACGTCATGCGCGGCCGCGGGGTCGTCGGCCCACAGTTGCAGGTCTGCGCCGACGTCGATGTCGCGGATGCGGCGTGCGAGTTCGATGATCGGCAGCGGGCACCGTCGTCCACGCGCGTCCACGGTGAGGCGGGTGCCGTTCCACGAGGTGTCGCGGTCGTCGCGGTCACTGTGGTCGGCTGATCTCACAGGCCGACGGCCCCGGCCCGCTCGCGGACCCGGGCAACCGCCTCGGGTAGGACCGCCAGCAGGGCGTCCACATCCGCTCCGTCGGATTCGCGGCCGAACGACACCCGGATGTTGCCCTGGGTCAACGCGCCCATCGCCGCCAGCACGTGGCTGGGGGTGAGGGCGTCCGACGTGCAGCTGGAGCCGCTGCTGACCGCGATTCCCGCCCGGTCCAACTCGCCGAGCAGCGCTTCTCCGTCGACGTACAGGCACGAGAACGTGAGCAGATGTGGCAGCCGACCGGCCGGATCCGGGTCGCCGAGTAGCTCGACGTCCGCAACGAGGTGGGGGAGACGGGTTCGCAGCCGCTCGACGTAGCCGGCCAGGCGCGGTGTCTCATCGGCGATTTCGATGGTCCGGGCGTGCAGGGCCGCGGCCGTCGCGACGATGGCCGCGACGTTGGGGAAGCCGCCCGCCCGGCCACCCTCGCGTTCGTCGGCGGGTAGTGGGTTGCGCCATCGACGCCCGGTCCGCACGACCAGGATGCCCACCCCTGCCGGCCCGCCGAACTTGTGCGCACTGGCGCTGAGTAGATCGGCTCCCAGGGCGACGACGTCCACCGGGATCCGTCCGGCCGACATGGCTGCGTCCACATGCAACGGGACACCTGCGGTGTGCAGCACATCGGCGACCGCGGCTACCGGCTGGATGGTCGCGACCTCGTGGTTGGCATGTTGCAGGCTGGCCAGCGCCGTGCCCGGTGGGGGAGTGAAACCCGCCGGGTCGACCCGGCCGAATCGGTCCACGCCGACCGTGTCGACCGTGCCGCCGGCGTTTTCGTGCCATCGGGCGGCGTGCAGAACGCAGGAGTGTTCAACGGCACTGACCAGCATCCGCGTCCCTGACCGACGGCGGGCGCCGGCCGCGCCGAGAATCGCGAGCTGTGCCGCATGGGTACCCGACGAGGTGAAGCTGACCTCGTCGGGGCGGGCGCCGAGCACCGCGGCGACCGTCTCCCGGGAGGCGTCGAGCAGCATGCGGGCCCGCCGGGCATCGCGGTACAGGCGGGCGGGGTCCGCCCAACCGTCGTCGAGGGCCGCCAGCAGGGCCTCACGGGCCGCGGGGTGCAGGACGGCCGTGGATGCATGATCAAGGTAGGCCGGCACGTTCCTCACGGTATTCCGACGACCGGCTGGTCTTGGTGCCCCGGCGGCCTCGGCGCTCCGTCGGGCGGGCTGAGACCGCCGGGATGTGTGCCGAGTCTCGTCCGCCGGGACGCTGAGTCAGGCTCTGACGAGATGCCGGTGGTGCGGCTGGGATACGCTCCTGCCGCAGCATCTACAGCTTGTCGAAGAGCCTTGCGCCGACCGCTTGGTTCGGTCGGATCGGCGCATTCGTGGGAGGCAGGACCTGGTGACCCGATCCTTCGGCCGAACTCGGCCGTTGCCCGCCGATGTCGAGATGGCGACTGCCTCCGACGCTCCGTCGGTGGGGAGCACGAACCGCGCGAGGAGCGTTGGTCGGCGCCTTGGCCGATCCGGTTCCCCGTGGCGGGCGCTACGGCTGGTGACCAGCTTCGCGCTGCTGGCGGTGGCCGCCACCGCATGTGATGTACCCAACTTCGGTTTTCCGGCCGGGGTGACGGACCTCACGCCACGCATCTTGAACCTGTGGCGGGGTTCTGCGATCGCTGCGCTCTCCGTCGGCGTGTTCACCTGGGGTCTGATCTTCTATGCGATCATCGTGTTCCGCAAGAAGTCGGACGAGCTGCCCCGGCAGGTGCGGTACAACCTCCCGGTCGAGATCCTTTACACGATCGTGCCGCTGGTGATCGTCGCTGGGCTGTTCTACTACACCGCCCGCGACGAGATCGAGATCGACAGACTTCCCGCCAACCCCGACGTGACCGTCAACGTGATCGGTTTCCGGTGGAACTGGCAGTTCCGATACCTCGACACGGGCCAGAACGGCACGATCCCGGTTGAGGTCACCGGGCAGCCCGGCGAGCCTGCGGTGCTGGTCCTCCCGCAGGGCCGCACGATCCGTTTCATCGAGACGTCCCCGGATGTCATCCACTCCTTCTGGGTGCCCGAGTTCCTGTTCAAGCGGGACGTCGTCCCCGGTCGGATCAACCAGTTCCAGCTCACGATCACCAAGACCGGGACATTCATCGGTCGCTGCGCGGAGCTGTGCGGGGTCGATCACGATCAGATGAACTTCTATGTGAAGGTCGTCCCAGGTGACGAGTACGACCGGTTCATCGCCGAGCGGACCCGGCCGGCCGCGCTGAGCGCGGCCGGGGCGACCACCCAGACATCCGCCGGAACCACCACGCCCGGGAGCCGACAGTGACACTGGTGCACGAGCCGCCAGCCGGCCACGTCGAGGAACGCCACACCAAGTCGCGCACCAACCTCCTCGGTTACCTGCGCACGACCTCCCACAAGGACATCGCCGTGATGTACGGCGTGACGTCCTTCGCGTTCTTCCTCTTCGCCGGAATCATGGCCGAGATGATGCGGGCGGAGTTGGCTCGGCCAGGCCTGCAGTTCCTGTCGAACGAGCAGTTCAACCAGCTCTTCACCATGCACGGCACGCTGATGCTGCTGATGTTCGCCACGCCCATGGCGTTCGCCTTCGCGAACTTCCTGGTCCCGCTGCAGATCGGCTCACCGGACGTGGCGTTCCCACGGCTCAACGCCCTGTCGTTCTGGCTCTTCCTCTTCGGGAGCCTGACCGTCATCGCCGGCTTCCTGACCCCGAACGGTGCGGCGGACTTCGGCTGGTTCGCCTACGCGCCGCTGAACAACGCGGTCTACTCACCAGGTTCCGGCGCCGACCTGTGGATCCTGGGCCTGACGCTGTCAGGACTCGGCACCATCCTCGGTGCCGTCAACATGATCACGACGATCCTCTGCCTGCGCGCCCCCGGCATGACCATGTTCCGGCTGCCGATCTTCTGCTGGAACTTCCTCGTCACCTCGATCCTGGTACTGGTGGCCTTCCCGGTGCTCGCCGGCGCGCTGTTGGCCCTGGAAGCCGACCGGCGCATGGGTGCCCACGTATTCGACGCGGCTAACGGCGGCGCGATTCTGTGGCAGCACCTGTTCTGGTTCTTCGGCCATCCCGAGGTCTACATCATCGCCCTGCCGTTCTTCGGCATCATCAGCGAGGTGCTGCCGGTCTTCTCGCGCAAGCCGCTGTTCGGGTACAAGGGCCTCGTCTTCGCCACGATCGGAATCGGGGCGCTGTCGGTAGCGGTGTGGGCGCACCACATGTTCGTCACCGGTGCGGTCCTGCTGCCCTTCTTCGCGTTCCTGTCCTTCCTGATCGCGGTGCCGACCGGTATGAAGTACTTCAACTGGATCGGCACCATGTGGCGGGGCCAGATCAGTTTCGAGACGCCGATGCTCTTCGCGTTGGGCTTTCTCGTGACCTTCCTGTTCGGCGGTCTGACCGGGGTCCTGCTGGCGAGTCCGCCGATCGACTTCCACGTCAGCGACAGCTACTTTGTGGTGGCGCACTTCCACTACGTGGTATTCGGGTCGGTCGTCTTCGCGGCGTACGCCGGGATCTACTTCTGGTTCCCGAAGGTAACCGGGCGCATGCTCGACGAGAAGCTCGGGAAGATCCATTTCTGGACGCTGTTCTTCGGTTTTCATCTGACCTTCCTGATCCAGCACTGGCTGGGCGTCAAGGGCATGCCGCGACGGGTGGCGGACTACTCACCGACCGACGGGTTCACCACCTACAACACGATCTCCACGGCCGGTGCCTTCCTACTGGCCACATCGACCCTGCCGTTCATGTACAACGCCTGGCGCTCCTACAAGAAGGGCGAGCTGGCCGTCGTGGACGACCCCTGGGGCTATGGAAACTCCCTCGAATGGGCGACATCCTGCCCACCGCCACGGCACAACTTCCGGTCGCTGCCACGCATCCGGTCGGAACGGCCTGCCTTCGACCTGCATTATCCCCAGGCGGCCGGGACAACCGATTATCACGCCGCGCCCGAGATCAGATAGTCGGGCCCGGAAGAAGCTGGAGCGGAGCAGCAGCCATGAAGATCGAGGGCGTCGTCTTCCTCGTGTTCACGATTTTCTGCACGGTGGTCGACATCGTTTACTGGTTCACCTCGAAGGACCCGACCGGCACGGTCGCACTCGCCCTGTGCGGCGCCCTCGGCCTGCTCGTCGGCGGGTACTTGTTGTTCACCGCCCGCCGGATCGGGGCTCGGCCGCAGGACCTCCCCGATGCCGAGATTTCCGACGGCGCCGGTGAGCTCGGTCACTTCACCCCGGGCAGCTACTACCCCTTCTTCATCGCCGCCAGCGCCAGCCTGGTGTTTCTCGGCGTCATCTTCGGGATATGGCTGGCTCTCATCGGGGTGATCATGACAGTGATGTTCGTCGTGTGCCTGCTTTTCGAGAACTTCTGGCACCCGCCCGTACCGGAGAACTGACCCGGCGAGGGATACCCGACCACCGGCGGCGGCGCGACCGTGATACTTCCGCGCCGCTCGCGTGGTCGGTGGCGCGGAAGTAGTCCAGTGGCTGCTGATGTGACCGGTGACCGGTGACCGGTGACCGGTGACCGGTGACCGGTGACGTGGCCAGTGACGTGTCGGGTCAGACCGCCGCAGGCGCGGCGGTCTGACTGGTCCTGACCCATCGCCCCAGAGCGGCTTCGGCCGCGCCGGAATCCAGCGCCCAGGCGGCCCGACCAAGCTGGCGGCGCAGCTGTTCGGTTACGGGTGCGGCACTCGGGCCGGTCGCCGCGACCAGCGCGGCCGCGGCGGCGAGCAGGACGGCGTCACGCACCGGCCCGCAACGTCCCCCCGCCAGCAATTCCCGGGTCACCGCTGCATTGTGAGCGGCATCGGCTCCTCGTAGCGCCTTGGGATCGCCGGGGACGATACCGACGTCACGCGGGTCGAAGGTCTCCATTCGAACCGTGCCGTCCGCGACAACCCACACGGTTGACGTGGTCGTGGGCGTGAGTTCGTCCAGCCCGTCGTCACCGCGGAACACCAGCCCCCGCGTCCCGCGCGCGGCGAGAACACCGGCGACCACGGGCGCGAGCCGTGCGTCGGCGACGCCGACCGCCTGGCTTGCCGGGCGGCCCGGGTTGGTCAGCGGTCCGAGGATGTTGAAGACCGTGGGTACGCCCAGGTCGCGCCTGGGCCCGCCCGCGTGCCGCATGGCCGGGTGGAAGACCGGTGCGAAACAGAACGCCGCACCGGCCTCGGCGAGGCAGGTCGCGACGGCCGCGGGCGGTAGGTCGATGACGACGCCGAGTTCCAGCAGAAGATCGGCTGACCCGCAGGCTGATGACGCGGCCCGGTTCCCATGTTTGATCACAGGGATGCCCGAGCCCGCGATGACGAGAGCAGCCATGGTCGAGACGTTCACCGAATGTGACTGGTCGCCGCCGGTTCCGCAGGTGTCCACCGCTCGTTCACGGACGTCGTCGGGGAGGTCCAGCGGCGCTGCGTAGTCCAGCATCACCTGCGCCAGACCGCCGACCTCCTCGGCGGTCTCACCCTTGGCCCGCAGGGCGACCGCGAAGCCCGCGATCTGGGCGGGGGAGGCGTTGCCGGACATCACCTGGGTCATCGCCCACGCGGTGTCCCGCGCGTTGAGGGCCTCGCCGCGCAACAGCGCGCCGAGAAGTGGGGGCCAGCCCTGCGCGTCCGGACGTGACCCGTCCGGCATGTGGTCAGCGGGCCCGCTGGTCGTGGGCCCGAAGGATCCGGTCACAGCCGGGCTCAGGTATGCGCGGCGGGCGCGGATCCGGCCCGGCGAGCGGGTGAGCGCCGGGCGCGCAGCAGCGCGACGACGACCTCAGCGAGTTCGGCAGGGTCCACCGGGTGGGTGACCACGGCGTCCGCCTGCGACCAGATGCCCAGCCAGCGGTCATCGCGACGGGCCACCAGCAGGACGGTGGGCGGGCAGTCCGGGATCTCGTTCTTGATCTGCCGGGACAGCCCCATGCCGCCGACGGGCGCCGCCTCCGCGTCCAGGACGCAGATGTCGGCCTCCCGATGGTCGACAGCGTCGATGAGGGCGGCGCCGTCGGTCACGTCCAGGAACTCGACCGGCCCGAGTTCGGGGTCGGGTAGCGGACCGATGGCGAGCTTCACCCGCTCGCGGACGTCGGGTTTGTCCGCGTACACGAGAACCGTACTCATGCGACCGCGAGCCTTTCGATCAAGTGGAACGCCGGCTGGGTGATGCCCGACGGCCGGTGACTGATCCGGCTTCCGCGGACGACAGCGGGACCGGATAGGCGACCGGACGACTGGGAACCCGTCGGCAGGCTATCCGATGGCGCCTGCCGACGGTGGACCCGCCCGGTTCAGCAGCGATGCGTAAGGATGACATCGATGTGTCGTCGGGCGTTTTGTCGGTTGCGGAGCCGCCGGATCTCAGAGATAGTGAGACTCGTTCTCATCTTTGGTAGGGAACATCGCCGGTAGCGAACGTGGACACCGACATCGGAGGTGTCATGAACAGCCAGCAGGATCTGCGCCTCACTCCTCAGCGCCGCGCGGTGCTGGAGGTGCTCCGAGCTGCCCATGACCACCCGACGGCGGCGGAGGTCTACGATCGCGTCCGAGTGGTCACGCCGGGCATCGGCGCTGCGACCGTCTACCGAGCACTGGGGCTGCTGGTCAGGGCTGGCTTCGCCCTTGAACTCAGCCTTGGTAACGGTGCCGCCGCCCGGTACGACGCGAATGTCGGGCGTCACGACCACGCGGTCTGCGACCGGTGCGGGCGGGCGGTGGACATAGATCTTCCTGTGCCGGTGGAGATGGTGGACGCGCTGTCGCGACGTACCGGTTTCGCGATCACAGGCTACGACCTGCAGTTCCGAGGTCTGTGTCCGTCCTGTCAGACCGCCGGCCCGACCTAGCTAGACCGCCGGCCCGACCTAGGTGTCCCGGCTGCGGGCCGGTAGCCAGCATCCCGGCCGTCACTCTGACGGCCGGGTGGATCACGATCGACGAAGGAGCGCCACATGCCGCAGCTTGACGGCACGAAGACCCACGAAAACCTCAAGGAGGCGTTCGCGGGCGAGAGTCAGGCGAACCGCCGCTACCTGTACTTCGCCCGCCGGGCCGACATCGAGGGCCTCACCGACGCCGCCTCGCTCTTCCGTGACACCGCTGAGGGCGAGACCGGGCATGCGTTCGGTCACCTGGACTTCCTCGCCGAGGTGGGTGACCCGGCGACCGGGGAACCGCTGGGCAAGACCACCAAGAACCTGGCCAGTGCCGTGGCGGGGGAGACCTACGAGTTCACCGCCATGTACCCGGGCTTCGCCAAGACCGCGCGTGATGAGGGCTTCGAGGAGATCGCGGACTGGTTCTCCACGCTCGCACGGGCCGAGAAGACCCACGCCGGACGCTTCAAGAAGGCGCTCGACGCGGTCGTCGCCGAGGAAAAGGCCGAGCAAGAGGTCTGACTCTCCGTAACAGCCGGACGGTGCCGCCTGGCGGGGCGGACGTGGTTATCACCGCCCCGCCCCGCCAGGCGGCTTTGCCAGTAGCTTTCTGTAATCGGTTCCGTACTCATCGGATCGTTTGGGAGTTCCAACGATGGCACTCACTGTCGCCGACATCGTCACCGATCCCGAGGTCTACGCCGCCCAGCGGCCGGCCGCGCGCACCCGGATCCTCCCGGTCCGGGCAGAACGGCGAATCCGGCTCGGCGACATGCTCCTTTTCGAGTTCGAGAACGAGGAAACCCTGCGTTACCAGGTGCAGGAGATGGTCTACACCGAGCGCCTGCGCAGCCCCTCGGATGTCGCCCATGAGATCGAGATCTATTCGCGACTGCTTCCCGCCAGCCACGCCCTGACCGCCACCGTCTTCATCGAGCTCGATGTCGCCGAGACCGTCCGCTCGGAGCTGGAGCGCCTCGCCGGTGTCCAGCGCAGCATCCGGCTCGAGATCGACGGAGTCCCGGTGGCTGGCGAGGAGATCCCCGGTCCGGACGAGGTCCCGGACATCCCGAGCCCGACCGTGTCCGTGCACATGCTGCGGTTCCCGTTCAGTGACTCCACCCGCGACGCCTTCCGGGATCCGGCCGTGCCGGTTGAGCTGGTCGTCGACCACCCTGCCTACAACGAGGCGACGCCGATCACCGCCGCGGCCCGCAAGAGCCTGATAGCGGATCTCGCGCTGCGTGGCTGACCGCGCCCGGCAACAGGGGCGTGGATCAACGGGATCCACGGGCCGACGGGCGGGCCCGGTGTCACCGGCGGCGAGTGGTGTCACCGGCGGCGAGCCGGGCCAGCCAGGCGTTGTAGGCCGCCTCCCGGGCAATCAGGTCAACCTCCGGGTCCGGGTCAGCCTCCGGGTCCGGGTCCGGGTCCGGGGCACGGGACGCGGCCAGTCGTTCGAGTCGGTCCAGCCGGCGGTCCTCGCGGGCGGCTTCGCGACCGTCAGCCCGCGACCACTGGATGAACAGGGCGACGAACACCATCGCACCGATCAGTTCGCCTGCGGCCCACATGAGCCCCGCACCGGTCTGCTGGTCACCCAACAGGCTCGACCCCCAGGTCCGGCCCAGCGAGGAGTACCAGTCCGCGGCGAAGACCGCGTTTGTGGTGAACATCGCCAGTGCCCACAGTGCGTGCAGCGGGAACGTCACGAACAGCAGGATCAGGCGCCCCCAGTAGGGCAGCCGGCCGGGGACGGGGTCAAGCCCGATGATCGGCCAATAGAACAGGCAGCCGACCACCAGGAAGTGGATGTGCAGGACAAGGTGTAGGACCGGATGCCGCAATGATGACTCGTAGAGACTGGTGAAGTACAAGCCGTACAGGCTCACGATGAACAGACCGAAACCGACCAACGGGAAGGTCGCCACCCGGGCTACCCGGCTGTGCAACGCCGTCACCAGCAGCCCGCGGGAGCGTCGCGGAAGGGTGCGCAGCGCGAGCGTGACCGGGGCCCCGAGCGCGAGCGGGATGGGGGCGACCGTACCCAGCAGCAGGTGCTGCACGGCGTGGGCGCTGAACAGTGCGGTGTCGTAAGCCGCGATTCCGCC
This sequence comes from Protofrankia sp. Cr2, assembly GCF_963555885.1. NCBI lineage: Bacteria > Bacillati > Actinomycetota > Actinomycetes > Frankiales > Frankiaceae > Protofrankia > Protofrankia sp. Cr2. The sequence continues at coordinate 251,186 of NZ_CAUVXG010000002.1, read as the reverse complement.
CACGAGCGCGTACCCGACGACGAACAGGCCGGCGAGCCAGGCCGCCGTCCGCCACGGGTTCCAGGCGTCACCGCGATCTGTGAGTCTGCGCACTCCGAGCAGGTACAGCCCTGCCATCGTGGCGATCAGGAGCAGCGGTCCGGGTTCGGGTGTCAGGTGCAGGAGCATCCGTCCGACCGTCGGTGGGGGCGGCAGTTGTCCCTGGCCGGACACGGCAAACACGTCCTGGGCAGCTACCGGGACAAGCGTGCTGGGACTCGTCACAGGCTCCGTCACCTCGCTTCGGCCGGGGCGCGCCCGAACCCTCGACAGCTCGTAGTCCTACCGAATGTCGAACCTACGGTGGCGCCCGGCGGAACGCGTGCCAGAATGACCGACGTGGCCTCCGCCCCCGTCCTTGAGAAGGCTCCGCCGCCGCACCCCACGGCCAACCGTCCGTCGATGGTTTCCGTGGGAACGATCGTGTGGCTGTCATCGGAGCTGATGTTCTTCGCGGCCCTGTTCGCGATGTACTACACGATCCGGTCGGTCAACAGTGACAACTGGCCGCCGGTCACCGGCGATCCCGCGGGGTCCGAGATCGGCCCGGTGCACCTGCACGTCGGCTATGCGCTCGTCTTCACGACGATTCTGGTGCTGTCGAGCCTGACCTGTCAGCTGGGCGTGTTCGCCGCGGAACGAGGCGACGTCTACGGCCTGCGTCGCTGGTACCTCATCACGCTGGCGATGGGTGCGGTGTTCGTCGGCGGCCAGGCGTGGGAGTACTTCCGCGAGAACGAGTTCTCGATCTCGTCGCATGCCTACGGGTCGGTCTACTACCTCACGACCGGTTTCCACGGGCTGCACGTGATCGGCGGGCTGGTGGCCTTCGTGATCGTCCTCGCCCGGTCGACCTACGGCAGATTCACCCCTGAGAAGGCGACCTCGGCGATCGTGACGTCGTACTACTGGCACTTCGTCGACGTCGTCTGGATCGGCCTCTACGCGACCATCTACCTCCTCCAGTGAGCGACATGACTGCATCTTTGGGCGCTGCCCGCGCATCCCGACGCCGGCATCGGCGTTCCTCCGCTGTCGTCCTCCTGCTGGCGCTCGCGGCCACCGGGGTGCTGTGGACCGCGTTCGCGCCGCGCGGGACGGCCCAGAGCACCCCGGATGCCAACGAGGCCGTCCGGGCGGGCCGGGCGCTGTATCTCCAGGGTTGTTCAAGCTGCCACGGGTTGAACGCTCAGGGCGGTGGCCAGGCCCCGAGTCTCGTCGGGGTCGGGTCTGCCGCCGTGGACTTCCAGGTGAGCACCGGTCGGATGCCGCTCGCCGCGCCGGGCGCGCAGGCCCAGCGCAAGGACCCGATATACAGCCAGACCCAGATCGATCAGTTGGCCGCTTACGTCGACAGCCTCGGTGGCGGCCCGAAGACGGCGGTCGTCACCAAGAACGCGCTGGATGACGCGGACCTGGCCCAGGGCGGGGAGCTCTACCGGGCGAACTGCGCCCAGTGCCATCAGGCGGTGGGCGCGGGTGCCCCACTCACGTACGGCAAGTACGCACCCGACCTGAGTAAGGCCACCCCGACACAGATCATCGATGCCATGCGGACGGGCCCCGAGTCGATGCCCGTCTTCGGCCCCGGACAGATCGACCCTGCCGGCGCTGTGGCGATCGTGAAGTACGTGCAGTTCGTCTCCGAGGCGCCGAGCGCCGGTGGTAGCACGCTGGGCAAGTACGGTCCGGTTCCCGAGGGACTGCTGGCCTGGCTGATCGGAATCGGTGGCCTGCTCGCGGTGTGCATGTGGATCGGAGCGAGGCAGAAGGTATGAGCAAGCGAGACGACGAGACGTCCGGGCCGGACGTTCCCGCCGAGGGCGAGAGCATCTTCGACCGCACCAAGCCCGAACCGCGCCCAGGCCGCAGTGACGGTCCCGAGCGTCTGGGTACCCCCCCGCACCAGACCGACTCGACCGCGGAGGGCTCAACGGTTCTGCTGGCCGAACCCGGCGAGCGGGCCGCGGTCATCCCCCCGGCTCACGCCGAGGAGATCGACCGCCGGGCCGAGCGCAGGGCCGAACGGCTGGTGGCGTTCTGGTTCATGGTCTCGGTGGTCGGGACGATCGGCTTCGTGGTCATCAACTTCGTCGGTGACAAACATGCCGCGTACTACACCCCGTGGATGGGAACCGCCCTGGGCCTGGCCATGGGCGGCATCGGGTTCGGGGTCATCCTCTGGGCGAAGCGCCTCATGCCGCATGAGGAGGCCGTCCAGGAGCGTCATCCCTTCGCATCCTCGGATGAGGAGATCGCCGTCACCGAGGAGACGGTCGCACTCGGGTTCGCCGATACCGGCCTTGCCCGCCGACCGCTGGTCCGCCGTACCCTGCTGGGCGCGGGCAGCATGCTCGGCGCCCTGCTGGTGGTGCCGTTGCTGAACCTGAGCAATCGCAAGCCGGGCGATCAGCTCACGCACAGCCACTGGGCCAAGGGCGCCCGGTTGGTAAACGGAGAAGGTAATCCGGTCGCGCTCGGTGACATCGCCATCGGCGGTATCGAGACCGTCTTCCCCGCGATTGCGGTGACCGCGGCCGACGGCAGCGTCCGGTTCGAGCCCCAGCTGACCCTGCACCAGAAGGCCGACAGCGCCACCATCCTCATCCGGCTCCCCCCGGATGCGAACCGACCGCGGCCGGGGCGGGAGGACTGGGCCTACGACGGCCACGTCGCCTACTCCAAGATCTGCACCCACGCGGGTTGTCCGGTCAGCCTCTACGAGGCGCAGACCCATCACCTGCTGTGCCCGTGCCACCAGTCCGTGTTCGACGTTCTGGACGGATGTCGAGCGATCTTCGGTCCGGCCAGCCGATCCCTGCCACAGCTGGCGATCGGTGTCGATGACGCCGGGTATTTCATCGCACGAGACGGCGACTACACCGAGCCCGTCGGCCCCGCTTTCTGGGAGCGCCCATGACCGTGAATCCCGGCGGCCTCCGCCGTCGAGGGACCCAAAAGATCGTGAGCGGAGCGAGCAATCTCTTGGGTACGGCTCCTCGCTCGCTGGCGCTCCCTACGATGCTCGCTTCGGAGGTCGCCTCATGACCACCGTCCCGCCACCGTCCCTGGTCAAGCGGCCGGGCCCGGTCCGCAAACTCAACCGGGCCGTCGACGAGCGCTTCGGGTCCCAGGCGGCGCTGCGCCGCAATCTCAACAAGGTGTTCCCCGACCACTGGTCTTTCATGATCGGGGAAATCGCCCTCTACAGCTTCGTCATCCTGGTCCTGACCGGCATCTATCTGACGCTGTTCTTCGACCCGAGCAACGTCGAGATCCCCTATAACGGCTCGTACATCCCGTTGCGCGGTGTGGAGATGAGCCGGGCCTACGCCTCGACCCTCGACATCAGCTTCGACACCCGGGCGGGGCTGGTCTTCCGTCAGATCCACCACTGGGCGGCACTGCTGTTCGTCGCCTCGATCGTGGTGCACCTGATGCGGGTGTTCTTCACCGGCGCCTTCCGCAAGCCCCGCGAGGTCAACTGGCTGATCGGCGTCGGGCTGCTCGTGCTGGGGATCCTCGAGGGTTTCGCCGGCTACTCGCTGCCGGACGACCTGCTGTCGGGTACCGGGCTGCGTATCGCGGCCTCGATCGCGCAGTCGATCCCCGTCATCGGCACCTGGACGTCGTTCCTGGTCTTCAACGGTGAGTGGCCGGGTGACAACTTCATCCCCCGGCTGTATGTGATCCACATTCTGCTGGTGCCGGGGATCCTGCTGGCGCTGATCGGCGCCCATCTGGGCATCCTGTGGCACCAGAAGCACACAGATTTCCCGGGGCCGGGCAAGACCGAACACAACGTCATCGGGCACCGCGTCTTCCCTGTGTTCGCGGTGAAGTCCACCGGGTTCTTCATGCTGGTGTTCGCGATGCTCGCCCTGCTCGGTGGGCTGGCACAGATCAACCCGATCTGGAGCTTCGGCCCCTATGACCCGGGCAACGTCAGTTCGGCGTCGCAGCCCGACTGGTACATCGGCTTCCTCGACGGATCGACCCGGCTGTTCCCACCGTGGGAGTTCCGCGGGCTCGGCCATACCGTCCCGGCGGTGTTCTGGCCGACCGTCGTGCTGCCTGGAATACTGTTCACGCTGCTGGCGGTGTACCCATTCCTGGAGGCGAAGTTCACCGGGGATTCCGCATCGCACAACCTGCTCCAGCGACCGCGTGACGCCCCGACCCGCACCGGTTTCGGTGCCATGGCCATCAGTTTCTATCTGGTGCTGTGGATCTCCGGTGGTAACGACGTCATCGCGACGACGTTCGACATCTCGCTGAACGCCATGACCTGGGCCGGCCGGATCGGCTGCATCATCGTCCCGCCGATCGCCTTCACGGTGACGAAGAGGCTCTGCCTCCACCTGCAGGCCCGTGATCGGGAGATCGCCGAGCACGGTATCGAGACCGGGATCATCCACCAGCTTCCCGGTGGGGAATTCGTGGAGCAGCATCGTCCGAAGTTGCCGCCGACGCCGGACCACCGTCGGGTACCGACCGACCGGGTGGCGTTGCCGTCCGGGGAGAACGGGCACGCCACGGGCGGTCTCGCCCGCCGCGCGGGCAAGGCGGTGACCGGATTCTTCGTCGATGAGAACGCAGAGAACGCAGAGAACGCGGAGGAAGCGGAGGGCGGTCCGCGCGAGCCCAGCGGCGAATCTCCTGATCAGCCTGCCGGCAGGCACTGAGCGCGACAGACACCGAACACGACAGACACCGAACAGCTCCATCCCGGCTGAGGGCCGGTGCGTCCGAGACCCGGATGCACCGGCCCTCAGCTTTTCGTTTCGTCGTCTGGTCTGGCCTGCAGTGAACCGGTCTTGTTTGTGCTGCTTTGGACGGTGCGCGCTGCCCGTTGGCGGCGGCTCGCGCCCCGACCGGATGACGGGGGAGGGGTAAGAGCAGATAGTTAGTTGCAGGAAGAAAACGATGGGGAGGTCGGATGTCTGTCGAGCACCCCGCGCGGGTCGCGTCCACTGCGGCGTCGGGCGACCCGCCAGCCCTTGCCGTCAGGGGCCTGACCTACCGGTTCGGTGAGCACACAGCGGTTGACGCGATCGATCTCGATCTTAATGCTGGCGAGATCATCGGGTTGCTCGGGCCGAACGGGGCCGGCAAGACCACGGCGATCCGTGCCATCGTCACGCTGCTACGGCCGGCCGCCGGCTCGGTGCACATGTTCGGGGTGGACGCGGTACGCCACCCGATCCGAGCACGCCGCCTCATCGGCTACGTGCCGCAGATGCTCTCGGCCGACTCGGGGTTGACCGGACGGGAGAACGTGGCGCTGTTCGCGGGGCTGTTCGATGTGCCGCGGCGCCAGCGTCGGGCCCGGGTCAACGACGCCATGGCCGCGATGGGGCTGACCGATGTCGCCGACCGGCTGGCCCGGACCTACTCGGGTGGCATGGTGCGTCGTCTCGAACTGGCTCAGGCGCTGGTCAACGCTCCGCGCCTGCTGATTCTCGACGAGCCGACCGTGGGGCTGGACCCGATCGCCCGCGACAGCGTCTGGGAGCACGTCCAGGGTCTTCGGGCCGAGTACGCAATGGCCATCCTTCTTACCACCCATTATATGGAGGAAGCGGACGTCCTGTGTGACAAGGTCGCGCTCATGCATGCCGGCCGGGTACGCGTCGTCGGCGTTCCGAGCGAGCTGAAAGCGGCTCTCGGAGCGAAGGCAAGTCTTGAGGATGTGTTCCGCCAGCACACCGGTGATGCGCTTGACAGAGACCAGGAAGGTGATTTCCGTGACGTCCAGCACATCCGCCGTGTCGCCAACCGGGTTGGTTGAGCGCGGCGACCTGCCGCCTTTTCCCGCCGGAACCGGCTTCGACCAGGACCTCGACGGACGCCTCGGCGCGGCTCGTCTGCTCGGCCGGCGGCTCGCGACCCTGTCGCTGGTCGAACTGCAGAAGCTGCGCCACGATCGGGTGGAGCTTTACACCCGGGCCGTCCAGCCCGCATTGTGGTTGCTTGTCTTCGGAGTGACGTTCAACCGTATCCACGCCATTCCGACCGGGTCCGTGCCGTATCTCGACTACCTGGCGCCGGGGATTCTCGCCCAGTCCGCACTCTTTATTTCGATCTTCTACGGCATCCAGATCATCTGGGACCGGGACGCGGGCGTCCTGGCCAAACTCATGGTGACACCGACACCCCGGACGGCGCTGGTCACAGGTAAGGCGTTTGCGGCCGGCGTGCGCGCGCTGATACAGGTGGTCGTCGTCCTGGTGCTGGCAGCGGTCCTCGGCGTGGGGCTGACCGCCAACCCGCTGAAGCTTGTCGGCGCCATGGTCGCGGTTGTGCTCGGTTCGGGGTTCTTCGCGTGCCTGTCGATCGTGATCGCCGGGCTGGTGCTCTCCCGGGACCGGCTGATGGGAATCGGTCAGGCGATCATGATGCCGATGTTCTTCGCCAGCAACGCCCTGTATCCGGTCTCCATCATGCCGACCTGGGTCCGTGTGGCCAGCTATCTCAACCCGTTGAGCTATCTTGTCGACGCGCTGCGCGGGCTGCTTATCGGCACGCACAGCCATCTCATGCTGGATTTCACCGTTCTCACGGGCTCCGCGGTGTTGACAATCCTCGCAGCCAGCGCTCTGCTCGGCCGGTTGGCGCGCTGATCAGGAAGGCAGGAGATGCCGGTGTGACTCTGCATCAGAACAGGCTCTTGCTGTAGCCACCGTCCAGACGAATGGTCTCACCGGTCAGAAAAGCGGCCTGCTCGGAGCAGAGGAACGCGACGAGGGCTCCCATTTCGGCCGGACGTCCCCAGCGACGGACGGGGACTTCCTGCGCGTAGTACGCCTCGTCCTTGACGTTCTGGGATCTGAGGTAATCTTCCGCCAGCTCGCTTCGGAAGGGTCCGGTTGCCACGACATTGGCTGTGATGCCGTGTTCGCCGTACTCCTCGGCGAGCGTCTTCATCATTCCGGCGATGCCCACCCGAAGATTCGCGAGCACCAGCGGATCGCGGTGGTGCGGGGTCTTGAGGCAGATCGACGCGATGTTGACCAGACGTCCCCAGCTTTTTTCCATCATGTTCGGAATGACTTCCCGGGTCAGGTAGACCTGGCTCATGATGAACTGGTCGTTGGTGCGCAGGAAATCCTCGTCCGAACAGTTGAGGAAGCCCCGTCCGTAGTCGTCGCTGGGTAGCGGGCCGGGTGGGTTCGTCACGAGGATGTCAGGTGCTCCGAAGGCACGTCGCGCTGCCGTGATGATTTCGAGGGCTCCCGCGGTGGTGGTCATGTCCGCGACCACGCCCAGCGCGCTGCCGCCCGTGCTTTCGATCTGCTCGGCGGTCGCCGCCACGATGCCGGGTTGACGACCCGTCAGGACGACCGCAGCACCCTCCTTCGCCAGCTCGACCGAGATCGCGCGACCGCATCCGCGACTGCCGCCGGCGACGACGGCGACCTTGTCCTTCAGGCCCAGGTCCATGTGCTCTCCTCGATCGGATACTGCCCACAAGTGGTGCATAAGTATGCCGATATGAGGTACGGGTCGAGACGTGGGGGCAAAATGTTCATAATATGTGCCTGTCAGCGGGCGTGTCCCAACCGAAACACTTCCCGAGCGGCTCCGATCGCGGGTGAGGCCCACTCGCCGTCCAGGCTGACCAGGCGTACACCCGGACCGGCCAGCCAGTGGTGGATGCGCTCGGTTTCCGCCGCACTCGCGCACGGCGTGGGGCCTGGGCCCGGGCGTACCGTCTCGGCGCTGGCCTGTGCGGCGGCGATCCAGGGACGTGGATCCGTACGCGCCGGTGTACTGGTTGCCGCGACCAGTCTGCCGTGGCGGATCACCGCGATGTCCCAACCGCCTTCAGGGGTGGGCGCGGCCGCCGTCATTTCGGCCACGCCGGTCAGCGCCGACAGCCGTTGCAGCCGGTGCGCGCCGTGCAGAAAGGCCAGCAGCCGGTCCCGCTGGACGGCGGCGTCCTCGAAGCGCTGCTGGGCGGCGAGGCTGTCGATGCGCGTCCGCGCGGCGGCGACGACCACGGACGGGTCGGTGGTCATGGCCCGGCGGGCCGCCGCCACATGCCGGGCATAGTCCTGCGGGCTTTCCCGTCCGTCGCATGGTGCTCCGCACCGTCCCATGTCCGCGAGAGCGCAGGCCGGCACCGACCGCCGCGGCGACAACCGGGCGGTGCACTGCCGCAGTGGAATCGCCGCGTGGATCGCGGCTGCGGCGAGATCGGCGGCAGCGGCCCCTGAGAACGGGCCGAGATAGGTGCCGGCGTCGCGAACCGCCCGCACCCGGGCCAGCCGTGGGAACGGCTCGTCGGTGATCCGTAGGTAGACCGCCCGCTCCGGATGTCGGGACCGACGGTTGTACGGGGGTTTGTGCTCGGCGATCAGCCTCAGCTCACGAACCTCGGCCTCCAACGCATGCGCGCACGCGATCGCCTCCACCCGATCGGCCGCCGCCACCATCTCGGTCATCCGCGCCCGCGGCTCGCTCGCAGTGAAGTAGGAGCGGACCCGTGCCCGGACCGATCGTGAGGTCCCGATGTACAACGCCCGGCCGGCGCGATCGCGGAAGACATAGACCCCGGGACCGGTCGGCAGCCCGTCCGCCAGATGCCGCTTGCGCCGCTGTGCCGGGGAGACCTTGCGGGTGAAGCCGTGGACGTCCTCCAGCGTGGTCACGCCGAGATTGCCGAGCCGTTCGAACAGTCCGTGCAGGACGGCGACGGTCGCGCGCGCATCCGCGAGCGCCCGATGACTCGGCTCGCTGTCGGCACGGAAGAGGCGGGCCAGCGACGCCAGCTTGCAGTCCGGGCTTTCATCCTTGGTCACGATCTGGCGGGCGATCCGGACGGTGTCCAGATGCTCCCAGTCGGGGACCGGGTAGCCGCCGCGTGCGCACGCCGCCCGCAGGAAGCCGAGGTCGAAGGGGGCGTTGTGGGCGACCAGGACGCTGCCGCGGGCGAACTCCAGGAAGGCCGGCAGCACGGCGTCGATGGACGGCGCGGTGGCGACCATCGCGTCGGTGATTCCGGTCAGGACCGAGATGAACGGCGGTATCGGTGCGGCGGGCCGCACCAACGTGGCCATCTCCGCGAGGACCTGCCCACCGCGGACCTTGACCGCGCCGAGTTCGGTGATTTCACTGTCGGCGGTGTGGGTGCCGGTGGTCTCCAGGTCCACGACGACGAAGGTGACATCCCGCAGGGGCCGGCCCAGTTCCTCGAAGCTGGCCTGCCGTGGTGGCGGCCCTGCCGGGCCCGGGCCTGGGGGCGGGGGCGTCGAGGACGGCGTCGGCGCGGTCTGGTGGTGGCCTCCCGGCGCAGGTGAGAACGGGCTCATGCCCGCGCAAGGTACAGCTAGCCTCGGACAGCTTTCAGCCTCGGACTGGCTCCATGGCCGACACGGACAGCCCGCGAGACCGTGGAGCGCCCGGCAACAGGGGACGCGGCGTCGCGCGGCCGGGGCACGCACCTGTTCCAGTAGGTGGTTTCTGTCATGATAACGACCGTTTTTACCTACACCCAGCCGGCGGCGACACGAGGAGTAGGTGACTTTCGCGGCAATAGCAACAGTTTCCACCTACCCCTTCTGCGCGGGCTAGCGAGGTATCACGCGAAGGGCCGGGCGAACCCCTCCCGGCCAGCCGTGGCGAGCACCGCACGACCCTACATCCGGCCGGCCCGGATGCCGATAGTGTCCGGGCATGGCCAGCGTCTTCACCCGGATCATCAATCGCGAGCTGCCCGGGCGGATCGTTTATGAGGATGACCACTGCGTGGCGTTCCTGACGATCGCCCCACTCACCCCCGGGCACACACTGGTGGTCCCGCGGCTCGAGGTTGATCACTGGATCGATCTTCCATCGGACCTGCTTGGGGAGTTGTGGAGCGCGGCGGCCACGGTGGGCCGGGCCGTGGACAGGGCGTTCCGCCCCCGGAAGGTGGCCGCGCTGCTGGCAGGCCTGGAAGTACCCCATGTCCACGTGCACATCGTCGCGATCGACTCCGAGGCCGAGCTCTCCTTTGCCAGAGCTGATCATAATCCCGACCCGGCAGCGCTGGATGACGCGGCTGACCGGATCCGGGCCGCCCTCGCGTAGGTCACGCCGGCGTATCGACATCTCGCCTGGACGAATTACCTAAATCTAGCTATTCGGGCTATTCGGGCTATCGGGGCTGGAGCGAATCGTCAGAGACCGCCGGCGATCCGGAAGGGTCGGGCTGCGCCCTATACGCTGGTGCGTCATCGTTGTTCCCATCGCGCCCCGGAGTCTGTGCCGTGCCCGTCGACCTGCCCGGACCGCATACCCGCTGGCGGTGCGGGATATGCGGTAATCTGACCCGTTTCGATGTGGCGAGGACGGTGCGCTCACGGGACTACGTCCATGTCGATCTTGCCGGTGCCTCCCGCGTGGAGGAACGGGACGTCGTGGACGAGAAGATCGAACACGTCTGGTGTCGTTGGTGTGGTGCGGTGGACAGCGTGGTGTGCGAGTCTCGGCCGGCGTCCGGGTGAGCGAGCCACTGCCGCCCAACGTCCGGGCACAGGTCGTCGCGTTTGCCGCCGACACCCTCGCAGACCTTGCGGAGCAGGACGTGCCGGCCCCGCTCATCGCGGTGCGGCGCTTCATCCCGTCGCGACGCGCCCGGCTCGGAGCCACGCCGCTGGCCGCCGCGATCGCGAACGACACGGTGTTTCGCGGGCGGGTGGCCGAACGGGTCCGGCTTGCCCTGCCCGACCTCGTGGCGTCACTCTCCTCGGCCGAGGGGCCGCCGCAAGCCGCGCCACCGGAGGAGATCGCGGCCGTCGCCTATGTTCTGCGTCTGCCCGGCTGGGAGCGGATGGTCGAGGCTGCGGCCCAGGAGCTGGCCGAGGCGGCGGCTGCAGCGCGCGCCGCACAGGCTGCTGGGACCGCCGCGCGGCTGAGCGATCAACTTGAGGCGTTGAAGCGCAGCTCGAGGGTTGAGAGCGACCAACTGCGCGACCGCCTGGCCGTGGCCCGGACCGAGGTCGAAGATGCCCGCAGGCGGCTGCGATCGTCCGCTGACCGGATCCGTCGGGCCGAGCTGGACGCCCAGGACGCCGTGCAAGCCGCTGAGCGGATGCGTGACGATGCGGTTGCCACAGCCCGTGAGGCCGAGACCGAAACCCGTCGGCTGCGACAGCGGGTCACCGAGCTTGAGGCGGCGCTGGCCGCGGCGCGGCGCGGCAGCCGAGAAGCCAGATCCGTGGAGGACGTCCGCCTGCGCGTTTTGCTCGACACGCTGATGGCTGCCGCGAACGGATTCCGCAAGGAGCTCTCGTTGCCGACGGCCGTACGGCGGCCCGCCGATGTCGCCGGTCGCGAGGATGATGACGCGATACTGTTCGATCCGTTCTGCGGGGTGGGCGCGCGCGGCCTCGCCGAGGACGATCCCGGGGTCGTCGACGAGGTCCTCGCGGTCCCCGGCGTTCACCTCATTGTTGACGGCTACAACGTGACCAAACGTGGCTATGGTTCGTTGACTTTGCAGGCACAGCGTGCCCGGCTGCTGTCGGGGCTCGGCGCACTGGTCGGTCGCGCGCCGGAGAGCGAGATCACGGTGGTCTTCGATGCGACCGCGGTGATCGCGCGACCGGTTGGGGTGACGGCGCCCCGCGGGGTGCGGGTGGTGTTCAGCCGGTCCGGTCAGCTTGCCGACGAGGAGATCATTCGGTTGGTGCGAGCCGAGCCGGCGGGCCGTCCGGTGGCTGTGGTGACCTCCGACCGGGAGGTGGCGGAGACAAGCCGGATGTCAGGTGCCCGGCCGGTTCCGTCCGCGGCGCTGCTGACACGCCTCGGCCGGTCCTGAGTCGGCCGGTCCTGAGTCGGCCGGTCCTGAGTCGGCCGGGCACGGGAGCTCCAACGGTCGCGAAAAGTTGTCGGACCCTGCGGCTACGTTGCGTCTCGACGGCGCACGGCGCTCGTGTTGCCGAAGGCATTGAGAAATCTCGACGTTGCCGGCCGGTATCGGCCGGAAAGGCGGACACGATGCTGATCGACTGTGACACCTGCGTGGTTCGCGGGGATGCCTGTGGCGACTGTGTGCTCCACGTCCTGCTCACGCCCGAACCTGTGGCCGACTGGGACGAGGCCGAACAGCGGGCGCTGGCGGCGCTGGCGGCTGCCGGCCTGCTGCCGCAGATGACGCCGTGGCCGCGGCCCGTGCCGGTCGCGTTGCCCCCTGCCGTCCTGCCTCCCGCTGTCCTGCCCGCTGTCGCCTTGGTGCCCGTCGGGTCCGGGTCTTCGCGGCCTTCGTCCTCGTCCTCGCAACGCTCACGTGGACGTGCACGCCGAGCCGGCTGACCGCAGCGGCGGCGGCCCTCCGCAATCGGGGGCGTGGGCAGCGCCGCCGCGCGGCACGGTGGAACAACCGCCGCAGCCCGGCACGCCGGAACAGCTGACACGGCGGCCGCGACGACGCTCGTTGGTGGCGGTGTCAGCCGCGCTTGTCCTCGCCGTAGCTGCAGTGGGGGCGCTGCTGGTCGTCGTCGCTCCCTGGGATCATGCCGGTGCGGTCCGGCTGCAGACCACATCGCGGCTCACCGTCACGGGCTATGGTGCGTCGTCCACGCAGCTCGCCCAGGTTCGCCACGATGCCGGTGACGCGCTGCAATACGTGCGTGGTGTCTGGGACGGGCACTGGTCGGCTGATGTCGTGGTCGACGTTCCCGCGGACGCCGCGGAGTTCCACACCCGGGTGGGCCGCGCGAGCGCCGAGGGTGAGGCGGCTGTCGTACTGATCCCAGCGATGGACGGTGCCGGCCCGGCGGCCCGGGAAGCCGCACGTGTGATCATCAACCCCGACGTCTATGAACGGCTTTCCGTGCAGGGGCGACAGGTGGTGCTGCGCCACGAGCTGACCCACCTGGCGAGCGCGGATGCGACCGGCCCCGGCACCCCCACCTGGTTGGTCGAGGGCCTTGCCGAGACTGTGGGCCATGCCGGGGTCGCCCTGAGCGTGACACGGGCAGCCACCGAGCTTGCAGCTGAGGTCCGGTCTGGTCGACTGCCGGACGCGTTGCCGGATGACGCGGCGTTCACCGTCGCGGATGGGACGGTTCCCCGCAGCTATCAGGAGGCATGGCTCGCCTGCAGGCTGATCGCGGACACGGTCGGCATGGACGGGCTCATTGCTTTCTACCGGCGGGTGGGGTCGGGAGAAAGCGACCCGCAAACCCGGCTGGCCGCCGGTTTTCAGGCGTTCCTCGGCACAACCGAGGCCGGGTTCGTCGCCCGCTGGAGGTCGTATCTGCGTACGCGGTTGTCAACCGACGCCGACGGGCGACCGCCGGGTTGAGCCGGCTGACGCGCCGTCCACGGAACAGGAGAATATGGCCCGATGCGGGTGCTCGTTGTGACCAACGATTTTCCACCCCGTCCGGGTGGAATTCAGGCATATGTACATAATTTTGCCAGTCGGCTTCCCGGTACACAGGTGACCGTGTACGCCCCCGCGTGGAAGGGCGCGGCGGCCTTCGACGCCGCCGCGCCCTTCCCGGTGGTGCGCCATCCGACGTCGATGATGTTGCCGACGCCCGACGTGCTGCGCCGGGCGCGGGGGATCGCCCGGTCGCACGGCTGCGATGCGGTGTGGTTCGGAGCCGCGGCGCCGCTGGGCCTGCTCGCGACCGGGCTGCGCCGCGATCCGGGAGTGAGACGGATCATCGCGAGTACCCACGGCCATGAGGTGGGTTGGGCGGCGTTGCCGGGTGCACGCCAGGTGCTGAGCAGGGTCGGGCGGTCGGTCGACGCCGTGACCTATCTCACCGACTACACCAAGGTGCGCCTCGCGCCGGCGTTCGGCCATCACCCGACCCTGACCAGGTTGCCCAGCGGCGTTGACACCGAGTTCTTCCGGCCCGGCGTCGGGCGCGACGATATCCGCAAGCGTCACGGGCTGATCGATCGTCCGGTCGTGGTGTGCGTGAGCCGGCTGGTTGGGCGCAAGGGCCAGGACATGTTGATCAGGGCTTTGCCGGCCTGGCGTCGCAGGGTTCCCGGAACGGCTCTCCTACTGGTCGGCGGGGGGCCACACCGAGCGTCGCTGGCACGCCTGGCCCGCGACGTCGGAGTGGACGAGGACGTCGTGATGACCGGTTCCGTGCCGTGGGAGGAATTGCCCGCCCATTACGCCGCCGGCGATGTGTTCGCCATGCCGTGTCGGACGCGGCTGGGCGGCCTGGAGGTCGAGGGGCTCGGCATCGTCTACCTCGAAGCGTCCGCCACGGGTCTGCCGGTGGTGGCCGGGCGCAGCGGCGGAGCGCCGGACGCGGTTCTCGATCGGCGGACCGGAATGGTGGTCGACGGTCGTGACCAGGGGCAGATCACCGATGTCGTCGGTGGGCTGCTGGCTGATCCCGAGCGTGCGCGGGCGATGGGTGGCGCCGGCCGTGCCTGGGTCGAGGTGGCCTGGCGCTGGGACGTCCTGGCAGCCAGGCTGCATGACCTGATCGCGTCCCCCTGATGCCGCCGGCCGCGCGAAAGGAGTCATGATCGCCGGTTCCCGCGGTGACTACTGAGATCCGCCGCACCCCGGACGGCGTCGGCAGCGTTGTGCTCACCCACGCCCGCAAAGATCGCCGAGGGTTCCCGCAGCCCACGCCGATAACAACGGATGAACCATAGTTGCGGCGGATGCTGAACGGCTCGACTCTGCGACGGTTCGTGTGCAATTCCGCGCAACGTGAATCCATCCGTACCGGACATAGGTGCTGATCTCGTGTCCGGGTAGCAGCCTGGCTGTTTTCTGATTTCCACCGTGGGTACCTCGATGTGCCCGCGGTGATCTGTCTTCGGTGTCCTGTTCGTGTTGTTGTTTGCTGCGCGTTCATCTGGGCGTGCAGGTCACTCCGTGTTGTCTTGTCGGGCTGCGCTGTTGTCCGGTGCGGTCTGTCGAGCGCGGGTCGGTACAGGGCGGGTTCAAACGGTCGTAGCGGCGCTCCGATAGGATGATCTCGGTCTCCCATCAGTGAGCCACAAGATTTATCACATATGGCGCACTGACTCCTTGAGACCGTCCGTCCGCCCAGGATGCACCACTGACGCGTGTATCACGCGTGATACACTAATATCCATGACTGAGGTGGCGGTTCGTGATCTGCGTAACCATGGTGGCGAGATTCTTGACCGTGTCATGGGCGGGGAGTCGTTGACGGTGACGCGAGATGGTCGTGCGGTTGCGGAGCTACGACCGTTGCCGCGCCGTCCCCTACCGGCATCCCTGCTTCTGCAGCGGTGGCGTCGCATGCCGGCCGTCGATCCTGTGCGGCTCAGGGCGGATATCGACAGTGTGCTGGACCCGGCGCTGTGACAGGTCCGTCGTGCAACCATGAGCGTGGTGTCCTCGACACCAGTACTGTGATCATGTTGTCTCGGATCGAGGACCCAGCCAGCCTTCCTGCGGAGCCGCTCATCACCGCGGTCACGCTGGCCGAGCTTTCGGTCGGACCGCTGGTCGCGACGACGGACGGGGAGCGCGCCGCCCGCCAGGCCCATGTTCAGCAGGCAGAGGCTGACTTCGACCCGCTGCCCTTCGACGCGGCAGCGGCCCGAGTGTTCGGACGTGTCGCGGCCTCGTTGCGGCGAGCTGGCCGCAAACCTTCGGTCCGTGCGTATGACACCATGATCGCAGCCACGGCGCTATCTCATGAACTACCTGTGTACACGTGCAATCCCGCCGATTTCTCCGGCATCGAGGGACTTACGGTGGTTGCTATCCCGGTACCGAGTGCGCCGAAGTCCTAGTGTCTCGTGATTCCACTGACTTTACTTTCCATTGTTGTCGACAAGTTTCTTGATATTGGTCTGGACAAGCTGAACCTTGGCGAGAATCTCGTCCGCGGTCGCCGTCCACGTGAATGGCTACTGAGATGGCATGGACGGACGACGACAGCGCGGCACCGAGGCCATTGCCGGCACGGACACCCACGGCGTCAGGCGGCAGAAAGCGCGACCTCCGTCGACTTGATCAGAGCGATCACGGTGGAACCCGATGCGAGACCGAGGTCGGTCGCGGCGGCCCGGGTGATCGCCGCTGTGATCTCACCGCCACCGTCGAGGACGATATGCGCGACCACCATTGCGCCACCGGTCTCGAGACTGGAAACCGCACCGGATAGCTGATTGCGAATACTGAGACCGGCGACAGCACCTGTGGCCAGAGACCTCGGTTGACTTGATCAGAATATCGACGGCAGAGCCCACCGAGATACTGAGATCCTTGATCGCATCCATGGTCACCGCGGCTGTCATGCGCTGTCCACCAGTGATGTCGATCGCCACGGTGCCCATCGCCGCCCCACTGGTGATCTCGGTGACGGTTCCCGTGAGCCGGTTGCGAATGCTCAAGCTCATTGATCTATCTCATCAGGTCGGGGCGCTGCTCAGAGGTGAACAGCTCCCACTCTCCTACACCAGCCGTCCACGTCGTCAACCTCATTGCCCGTAATGCCCGGCAAGTAACGGTGGTGGATCGTCGGAGGATGACCGGCGCGGCCGGTGGTCTGGTCTTCGGCCGGTGGTCTGCTCTCGGCTGGTGCCGGCAGCCTCGCGGGCAGAGCTGCCCCCCGGACCGGGACCGGGGCTGTGGCGAGCCAGGCGCAGGTGGCCGCCGTCTGGCTTGCCCGTAATCTTCCCGGGCCTCGGCCGAAGGACCTGAGCACCATCACCTGCGCCGGCACCGGCACCGCCGAACAGGGCGCTGCTACCCGAACGACCGCCGCAGAAACAGCGCCCGACGTCGTGAATGCAGCCTGCAGGGCGTATATCAAGGAGTAGTACGATCAGGGACACTCAACGCTGGAAGGTGGATGGTCGAAGTATGACATCCATCACATCGTTCCGCGTGAGTACGGCGGGACGAACGACTTCAACAGCCTCGTGCCAGTATTACGTGCGGTGCATCAGCAAGAGTTCAATCCGTGGTGGATGAGTTATACTGGCTGACGTTGCCCAGGCGCTGAATGCCTTCCGTGCCTATACCGATCCCCGCGATGGGCTGGATGACAATCCGTTCAGGCTGGCGTGCTCCTTCGACAAGCCGGCGACCGAAACGGAGATCGCTCTGGCGTGGCCTGCTGGTGAGTTGCCGACAGAGCTGGTGAAGGTGTGGTCGACCGGCCGCCAGTCCCGATTGTTCGAAGACGTCGACTACGGCCAGTGGGGTCTTGCACTGCTCTCTCCCGCGGCTGCCGCGCAGAGGACGGTCGAGGAACGAACCCAGCGTCCAAGTGCCTACCGAGCCGATGACGTAGTGATCGGGGAGTTTCTCGGTGACCAGGAACTTCTTGTCCTCGCGCCGTCTGAGGCCGAACGTGGCGGTGTGCTGGTTGCCCTGCCGCTCGATGATCGGCCGGATTGGTATGCGGTTGCTGTCGATCTTGCCGAGTTCCTGGGCCGGTACCTGAACGCTCTCGGCAATAAGTACTGGGAGCGGGTCGCCGGGTAATTTAGAGCGCCCGACAATAGGGGCGTGGGTCAAGGAGCGGGGCTGGGGTGCGTAGATCGCGAGGCGGCGGAGGGAGGCACCGGAGGTGTCGGGTGTCGACCGACGACAACGAGGCGAGGTGCGTGCCCCAACCCCGCGACGCGCAGACCACATCCCCGCGAAGGGCTCGTGCAGAGGTTCACCTATGGGCCCGCAGGTCCGTGACATTGCCGGCCACCCACTACACCGGGCAACGCGGGGAGCTGGCTACAGCCCGCAAGGCGTGGAGTTCGCGCGGTTCCTCGCGGCCAGGCTGCATGACCTGATCGCGTCCCCCTGAGGCCGCCGGCCGCGCGAAAGGAGCCATGAAGGAGCCATGATCGTGCGTCCTTTGGCCGGCTAGACTGACCGGACATGAGGGTCCACGTCGTCAGTGACGTCCATGGGCGTGCCGACGCACTTGCCGCCGCGGGGAAGGGTGCCGACGCCTTCATCTGCCTGGGCGATCTCATTCTCTACGTGGACTACCGCGATCATGGTCGTGGGATAATGGGGAACCTGTTCGGTCCGACGGCGGTTGGCCGAATGATTCAGTTACGGACCGAGCAGCGTTTCGACGAGGCTCGGGAATGGTCTCGTGGTCTGTGGGCGACGTTGGGTGACAACCGTCAGGAGGTCATCGAAGGGGCGATCCGCGCGCAGTACGAACAGATGTTCGATGCGTTTCCGACGCCGACCTTTCTGACCTACGGCAATGTGGATCTTCCGCACCTCTATCAGGACTACCTGCGCGACGGCGTTACGCTCCTGGACGGCCAGACGACCGAGATCGGCGGGCTGCGTTTCGGGTTCGTGGGCGGGGGTCTGCGTACTCCGATGCGCACCCCTTACGAGATCGACGATGACGTCTATGCCGCGAAGGTCGCCGCCCTCGGGGTGGTGGATGTACTGTGCTGCCACATTCCACCACATCTGCCCGAACTCGTGTACGACACGGTCGCTCGGCGTTACGAACGGGGCAGCGTGGCGGTGCTGGAGGCCATCCACGAGATCCAGCCCCGGTATGTGCTGTTCGGGCATGTCCACCAGCCATACCGGGAGGTTCTCGAGATCGGACGAACGCGGTGCGTGAACGTTGGACATTTCAACGCCCGGGGGACGCCGTTCGTGCTGGAGTGGTAGGGGTCGTATGAGCCTGCGGGCCATCCGGTAGCCTCGACGACCGGTCACGATGATTATCCTGGCCTCCAGCGGGCGGAAGGCTATGCGATCATGGTCCTTCCCTCGGCGGGGTTCCCGGGCTCCGGGAGACTCCGAGGAACCTGGAGAACCGGTATGTCAGGCAACCGGTATGTCAGCGACGCCGGGTATGCCCGGGTAGTTTGTGGAGGCACTGTCACCGATGGCGGATCAAGCCCGAGCCACCCTTACGATCAATGCTGAGCCGGCGGCGGTGATGGCCGCAATCGCCGATATTGCTGCGTATCCGACCTGGTCAGGGCCGGTGGAACGATCCGAGGTCGTCGCGGTCGGACCGGACGGTCGCCCGCACCAGGCCCGTTTTCTGATCAATGCAATGGTGGCGAAGGAAGACTTCGCCATCGAGTACACCTGGTCGGGTTGCGAGTCGGTGCGCTGGACCCTCGTTGAGGGACAAAACATGATCTCTCAGGACGGCGGCTACGCTCTGCGCGATCTCGGCGATGGCAGGACCGAGGTCGTATACGACCTGACTGTCGAACTTAAGATCAAAATCCCCGGACTGCTCCGGCGCAAGGTCCAAAACGGCGTGGTCGACGCTGCGCTGAAAGATCTCAAAAAATACCTCGAGAGCTGACAGCGCGTGCGATGCGTGCTCTTTTCCGGCAAGGGGGGCGTCGGGACGACCACGGTCGCCGCCGCAACGGCAACGCTGGCGGCTCAGCGCGGCAGCCGGACCCTGGTGCTGTCGGCGGATCCGGCGCGAGGTCTCGCGGCTGTCCTCGACCATCCACTGGCCGACGTTCCCGTTGAGATCGAGTCCGGCCTGTTCGCGCAGCAGGTGGACGTCCAGCGGGCGTTCGAGGAGCAGTGGCAGGTTCTTCGCGGTTACTTCGGGCGACTCTGGGAGGTGACGGGAACCGAACCGATCGATGTCGGTGAGCTGATGGTGCTGCCCGGCGCCGCGGAGGTGCTCACTCTGCTGCATCTGCTTGACCAGATCAGGTCAGGGGACTACGAGGTTGTCGTGGTTGACACCGGCCCCGTCGCGCAGCTGCTGCGGCTGCTGACGCTGCCCGAGACCCTGTCGTGGTATCTGCGCAGGATGGTCCCGGCTGACCGCCGGGTTGCCCGCCTGTTGCGACCCGGTCCCCGCCTGCTCGGGCGTGGTGACGTGGCGGGCGCTGTCACGGAACCGCTGACCGAGGCTGCCGTACGCCTGCGAGAGATCATGAACGAGGTTCGGGAGGTTCTCTCGGACCCATCGCGATCAAGCGTCCGGCTTGTCCTCACGCCGGAGAGCGTGGTGGTGGGCCAGACCCGCGCAGCGTTGACGGCGCTGGCGTTGCACGGCTTCGGCGTGGATGCGGTGGTGGCCAACCGGGTGCACACCCAGGCCGGTGCCGACGCCTGGCGGGCGGGTTGGGTGGCCGTCCACCGCGAGCAGCTGCTGGACGTCGAGATGTCCTTCGCGCCGATCCCGGTCCTTCGCGCCGCCTACCGGGCTGGTGAGCCGATCGGCCTGGAGGAGCTGGCGGCCTTCGCGGCGGCCGCATACCCGGGCCTGGACCCGGTGGCAGTTCTCGGGACTGGCGGACCGACCGACGGCGGACCGGCAGCCAGCGGACCGCTGCGCGTCGAGCGTGCAGGTGACGGTTTCGCGCTCTCGCTGGGTCTGCCGTTTGTGGATCGATCCGAGATCAATCTTGCCCGGATAGGGGATGACGAGCTGATGGTGTCCGTCGGATCGCAGCGGCGGCTGTTCACTCTGCCCTCAGCGCTGCGTCGGTGCGACGTGCGCGGAGCGGCACTGCGAGACGATCGCCTGATAGTCTCCTTTGTACCTAATCCTGACCTTTGGGTACGTGTATGACCCGTCACATGGCCGGGCCGCTGGCACGGGAAGCTGTTTTGTTGGCCGCTGCCCTGCGCGACGTGCTCGTCGACCCGACGTTGCACGGCGCTACCGATGGCCACGGCGCTACCGACAGTACTGGCAGTAGCGGCGCTACCGGTAGTACCGGCGGCGTGGACACTGATCCTGACGCAGGGGCGGCAGGGCTCGATGGTGGACCGTTGTTTGATCGTGTCGCGGGCAGCGGATGTGGCCCTGACGCTCATAATGGTTCTTCGGACGGCCATCAGGACAATCGGTCTGGTGGGGCTTCGATCGTGGCGTGCCAGATGTGTCCGGTATGTCGGCTTGTCGCCATATTGGCCGCGGGCCGTCCGGAGGTGGCAGCGCATCTGTTCGCCGCCGCGACGTCGCTCACCGCGGCGCTACGGGCGACCCTCGCCGGTCCCGCTTCGGACGTCACCGAAGGCGCCGGCGGCCGCGACGGGACAGACCAGCAGGCAGGCACCACCGAGCGACCGCGGCCCCGGTCGCGCGTTCAGAGGATCGATGTCGAATGATTGCCGCAACGACGTCGGGGCGGAACCGCACGGAGTCCGGCCTGGTGGTCGGCGTGGATGTCGGCGGAACCAAGGTTGCCGCGGGCGTCGTCGACGGGACCGGGGCCATTCTGGCGTCGGTCCGATGGCCGACCCCCACCAAGGAGCCGGCCGCGGTGGTCGACTCGATTGCCGCGGCAGTCGATGAACTGCGGGTCGCCGTCGCACCCCGGCCGCTGGAGGCGATCGGCATCGGAGCGGCCGGTTGGATCGACCGCGAACGGTCACATGTCCTGTTCGCACCGAACCTCGCGTGGCGTAACGAGCCGCTACGGGACGAGGTGAGCGCCCGGACCGGCCTGCCGGTGGTCGTCGAGAACGACGCGAACGCGATGGCCTGGGGGGAGTACCGGTTCGGCGCCGGCCGTGGTCACGACGACCTGTTGTGCGTCACGGTGGGAACCGGGGTCGGTGGCGGGATCGTGCTCGACGGCAGGCTGCACCGGGGACATTTCGGGATCGGTGCGGAGATCGGGCACATGCAGATCGTGCCCGGAGGTCAGCCGTGCGGCTGCGGGAACAGAGGATGCTTCGAGCAGTATGCGAGCGGTCGCGCGCTGCTTCGCATCGCCCATGAGTTGGTCTTGGCTTCGCCCGCGGCCGGCCGGCGGATGTTGGAGTTGGCGGATGGCGACATGGCGGGTCTCACCGGTCCGACGATCACTGAGGTCGCCCGGGAGGGTGACCCTCTCGCGGTGAAGTGCTTCGAGGAGGTCGGCAGCTGGCTGGGTCGGGGGCTTGCCAGCCTTGCCACCGTCCTTGATCCGGGCCGTTTTGTCGTCGGTGGCGGCGTGGCGGAAGCAGGCGATCTTTTGCTTGGCCCGGCCCGCGTGGAGTTTTACAACAATCTGTCAGGTCGCAAACACCGACCCGTGGCGGAAATCGTCGTGGCGGAGCTCGGTCCACCGGCTGGGATCATCGGCGCGGCCGACCTGGCCCGAACCTGATCGTTTGTCGCCGCAGACCCGGACCCGGACCCGGGGGTCGCGGCCGGGGCCGGGGCCGGCCGCCGGCCAGGCCGCCGGCCATCCGGGCGGGTGGCGTCAACGGTCGCGCCCCGGAACGGGACGGTAGTCGGCGACCAGTTCCTGGGCCAGCTGTTCCAGGAACAGGCCGGTGTCGGTGACGACACCGACAGCCTGGGCGAATCCGCGGTCGACCAACTTGGCGACGTTGCTCGGGTCGATGTCCACACAGGCTACTGGGATGGATGCTGGCAAAATGTTACCGGTCGCCACCGAGTGCAGCATCGAGGCGATCATCATCGCGAATCCGACCCCGTGCAGGGCCTTGCGCATGGCGCGCTGCCCGGCCAGTACATCGGTGTGAACGTCTGGCAGCGGGCCGTCATCGCGGACCGAGCCGACCAGGACGAACCTCTTGTCGGCTTTGACGATCGCATGCATGATCCCGCCCGTGAGGATGCCGTCCTCGACCGCGGTGGTGATCGATCCGGCGCGCCGGATCGTGTTGATCGCCCGGATGTGCTGTTCGTGACCGCGTTCGGCCGCATTCCCGCGGGTCAACTCGTTGCCGATCGCCTCTCCGTAGAGGGCTGCCTCTATGTCGAGGGTGGCGAACGCGTTTCCGGAGAACAGCACGTCCACATAGCCCGCCTCGACCAGGGCGACCATGGCGGGACTGGCCCCGGCCTGGACGACCGCGGGCCCGGTGACCCACAGCACCGAGAAACCCTCGGCCTTGAGCTCGCGGATCTGGCGGGCGATCGTGCGGACCAGAAGTGCCTGGCGTTGTGGTGACATCGGTGTCGTTGACGATGACAGGGACTGGAAGGTTCCATACATCCGCGTCGAGTGGTCGCTGACCGGCAG
The DNA here is from genome assembly GCF_963555885.1 of Protofrankia sp. Cr2. NCBI lineage: Bacteria > Bacillati > Actinomycetota > Actinomycetes > Frankiales > Frankiaceae > Protofrankia > Protofrankia sp. Cr2. The sequence goes on along the minus strand of NZ_CAUVXG010000002.1, from coordinate 228,239 downwards.
GACGGCCTTCACTCCGGCCACGCCGCATACAATCATGTCGTCGGCCCGGACCTCGGACACCGGGATGGTCCGCACCCTCCCACCGGCGACGATCAGGCCGCAGTCCATCTCGGGATGTTCCACCGGTACCCACTGGCTGCCGATGCGGACCATGGTCTCCAGGTTGGTGGTCGCGTAGAAGTCCGCGGGGAACACGCCGTCACGGTCGGCGGGCCGCAGCACCGCCTCGCCCGGGCTCACACTGTTGACGCCGTGTACCTGGATGCGCATGAGAATGCGGGCGAGCAGGTTCGCCGAGTTCGCACCAACAATGATCTTCGCGTGTGATTCGTCGTCGTGGCTCTTTCCGAGATCGATGCTCTCGACCTCGTAGTCGCCTCCGTAGCTGAGGACATCGTCGAGCACCCGAGCGAGAACACCGGTGTCCATCAGGTGACCGTGGATCTCTACCGTTTCGTGGAACCGCACGCAGCCGCCCCTTCCATGACCTGGCTTTGCCGCCGAGGTCTGTCCATCCGAATCCGGGACTAGGGCCTGTCCGATGGATTATCGCCCGTATCGACCAATATCCATCGGACAGCCCCTAGAGGACCGCACCGTCGTCGCCGTGGTCGGAATCGGTGGGCGGTCGATCCCCCATCTGTGCTACCAGTGTGACGACTCCGCCCAGCACAAGCATGACTCCGGCTATGTCATAGCCCGTACCCTGTTCGATTCCTGCTACCACCGGCGCGACCAGGACCCCGACGCCGAGCACGATGGAGCACAGAGCCAACCGGATGACCGGACGCATCCGCGGTAGCGGCGGCGGCGGTGGTGGCTCGTAATGGTCAGAGGGTTCGTACGGGTCCGGCTCCTGGTGGGGGCCTGCTGCCTGGTGGAAGCCGCTGGCATCCGCCTCGTCGGTCAGGCTGGCGACCAACGCGGCAAACGTCGCGTCCCACTCCATCGCGTCGCTGCCCGCGGTGTCGGCCCCGGCTTGCGCTCGGCCCGCAGCCCTCTCGTCAACAACTCTCTCGTCAACAGATCTCTCATCAGCAGATCCCGCACCCGCGGATCCCTCGCCTGCAGGGTGCTCGTCCACGTAACGTTCGGCCGCGCAACTGTCATCCGAGGAATGTCCGGGTGCTCGATCCCGGCCCGGTCCATGATCGTGTCTTTTTCGATCGCCGGGAGTCATGTCAGCCATGGTTCAACCCGACAGTGATCCGGGCGGAACCCCGGGCACGGCGGCACCACGATCGCCCAGCCTTCGGCTGTCAGGCACGGCGTGGGTCCGGACGAACGCAAGGCTTTCCTCGAAGATCGTTTGACGGTCGTTGTCCAGCGTGGCCACGTGATAACTGTCCTCCAGGACTCGTTCGGAGATCTCGCACGATGTCGCTGCGGCCAGCAGGATCCGTCCGGACGAGGCTTCGACGACGTGATCGATGCGGCTGCGGAAGGTCAGCACGGGGCACACGACGCGTCCCAGGTCCGGGACCGTCACCCGCCACAGGTCGATCAGGGACGCGTAGGCCCGCAGTGGTACGCGCTGGTAGGCGATCTCCTGCACACCACGAGCCTTGATGTCGCTACCGATTCCGGGTGTGCAGGGTATGATCCGGGAGAGTAGCGGGGCGATCGCTGAGATCTTCCGGTCGGTGCCGAGGCTCGGGTTGACGGTGACCGCGCCGGCCACGGCTGAACCGTGTGCCTCCGCAAGACGCAGGGCCAGCGTTCCGCCCATGGACAATCCCATGACGAAAACGGTCTCGCACCGTTCCCGGAGTTGATTGAACGCGGCGTCCGTCGCGCCGAACCAGTCCCGCCAGGTTGTGGCGTTCATGTCCTGCCAGCGGGTGCCGTGGCCCGGCAGCAGCGGACAGGAGACTGTCAGGCCGGCCTCCGCGAGGAACTCGCCCCATGGGCGCATGCTGTGAGGTGTGCCTGTGAATCCGTGGACCAGTAGCACGCCGATACCACCACCGTCGCGCTCAAACGGCTCCGCACCCGGTGTGACCGAACGCTGCGGTCCGCTCGCCATGGTTTCCGCCCTTTCGTCACATGCGTGGGACTGTTTGCCCTCCGTGGGCGCACAGTGTTTCTCCGTCATCATCGCGCAAACCGGCTTTGCAGCATGCTCGCACGCCCAGGCGACACAGGCCATGCTCGATGCACCGCCGCGTGCGGCGGTGCATGCGGCGGTGCGCGCGTTCCCGGCCGTGCGGGGGAGAGGACCCGGCACAACCGTCGCTGGTGGGGGGCGACCGGAGCCAGGCGGCTGTGACGGCGGCAACACGACTGCGTGCAGCGGCGCATGTCGGTGGACGCCGCCAGCAGGGGTCCATAGGGTTATTCCGGCCACCGTGTGCGGGTGTGTCCGGCGGATATTGGTGGACGACCACACCGGGAGCTGACGTGTTGTACTGGGTCGTCAAGGCGTTTCTCACCCCCTTCCTGCGGCTCTTCTGGCGGCCATGGGTCGAGGGGCTGGAAAACATCCCGGAGCGGGGTCCGGCCATCCTCGCTGGTAATCATCTGTCCTTCGCCGACCACTTGTTCCTCCCCTTGGTGGTGCCGCGGCGGGTCACCTTCCTGGCCAAAAGCGACTACTTCACCTCGCCGGGGGTCAAGGGGTGGCTTAAGCGGTTGTTCTTCAGCGGCGCGGGTCAGCTCCCGATCGACCGCAGCGGCGGGGCCGCGAGTGACGCGGCGCTGCGAACCGGGGTCAAGGTGCTCCAACGCGGCAAACTGTTGGGGATCTACCCGGAGGGCACCCGATCGCCGGACGGACGACTGTACCGCGGCAAGATCGGCGTTGCCCGGATGGCGTTGGAATCGAAGGTTCCGGTGATCCCCATCGCGATGATCGGTACTTTCGAGGTGCAGCCGCAGGGAAAGGTGATTCCCAAGATCGGGCGCGTCGGCATCCGGATTGGTAGCCCTCTTGACTTCAGTCGGTATGCGGGAATGGCCGATGACCGCTTTGTGCTTCGGTCCATGACCGACCAGATCATGTATGAGCTCATGGTGTTGTCGGGCCAGGAGTATGTCGACATGTACGCCCAGCGGGCCAAGGTCGAGATCGCCGCTGCGCGCGAGGCTGCGATCGAGGCGGCCGGCGGCTCGGGATCTCCCGATTCCGTCGGGCGCACGCACGATCACGCGACCGCCGTGATGCCTCGCGCCGCACGGGCCCAGGCCGCGATCGCCGATCGCGACAGCCGCGACGCCGGCGACGGGACAGGTACCCGCCAGGCAGGCTGATGCCCGATGCGGCAGGCACGGCAGGATGGTCGGTGTGTACTCATCGGGGGATCCCAGGACGTCGAGCGTGCGCAGCGGCGGACGCCCGTTGGTCGGGTGTGCCGAACTGCTGCGTTTCGCGAGCCTGGGTGCCGCGAGTCTGGGTGCCGCGAGCCTGCGGTCCGCGCGGCTGTGCGGTGCGGGGTGGTCGGCCGTGCGGGGCACGGTCATGACCATGACCATGACCATGACCATGGTCGTGGTCATGGCCACCGCTGTCCCGGGGGCCTTGGCGCAGCCCGCGCCGGACGCGGCGGCGGTGAGCCCGACGCCGGCCCGGATCACCGCGGCCGGCCCACCTGCTGGGACGGTGCTGCGCGCGGGCCGCTTCGTCGTTGATCCCGAGGGACGGGTGCTGTTCCTGCATGGCCTTTCGGTGCCGCCGGGAGGTGCCGTCGACGCCGCCATCGTGGGGCAGTGGGCGGCCGACGGCTTCAACGCCGTGCGCATCGGCGTGCGGATGGAGGCTGACGGGACGTTCACCGGTACCTCCGGTCGAGGGGGCGTGCCGGCTCGGGTACCCACCGACGGCTCCGACCCCGGCCTCGACCAGCTCGCAGACGCTGTCCGTGCCGCTGTCGGCCAGGGCCTGCGCACGATGATCCAGATTGTGCCGACGGCCTCGGCCGCGAGGGCTGGTGACGAGGCGCTCGCCGAGGGCTTACGGCGTGTGGTCAGCCGATTCCGTGACGTCGTCGGACTTGTCGGCTTCGAGCTTACGACCTCGGCGGGTTCCCCTGGGCTCAACGGGGCCGTCCGGGACACCGATGCGCACCATCTCCTGTGGCGGCAGAGCGCCGCCTCGTTCGACCCGACCGCGAACGTGGTGACCAACGACGAGGCAGCGCTCCTCGTCGGGTGGGCGGCTGGTGATCCCATGACCGTGCTGCGGTTGGTGTCGGCCGCCGATACGACGCAGATCGGGTGGTTCTTCGACCGGCCGCTGAGCGACGCGACCCTCGCCACCATCGCCAGGCCCTACCCGGCCGCCGTCGCCGGTGTGCCGGTGGGCTTCACCTACAGTCCCTCGGGGCACTTGCTGACCCTGTCCTACATACCGGCGCCGGCCGGGGGCGGTACCTTCGGCGGTCGTGTCGCGACTCAGATCCGTGTGCCCGCACGTGTGTATCCGGACGGTTATGTGGTGCGGGCGAGTGGGGCGACGGTCGTCTCCGCCCCGGGCGCGGGCGTGGTCTGTCTGGTCACCGATGCCCGAGCATCCCGGGTGGATGTCAGGGTCGAGCCGGCCATCGCCGGGCAGGTGCCGCCGGTGGCACCACCGATGGCGGGTGATCCCTGCCCGGCGTCAGCTGCGCAGTCGACGACAGCGCCCGCTCCAGGGCAGTCGGCCGGCA